>RGEP01000313.1 GCA_009918225.1 Betaproteobacteria bacterium
CACCGCCAGGCCGTAGCTCAGCAGGTGGAACTTGGCCGCCACGGCGGCGAGCAAGAAATACATGGCGCGCAAGCCCAGGATGGCAAAGATGTTGGAGGTCAGGACGATGAAGGGGTCGGTGGTGATGGCAAAGATGGCGGGGATGCTGTCGACAGCGAAGATCACATCGGTCAAGCCCACCAAGGCGATCACCAAGAACAGCGGCGTGGCCATGCGCTTGCCGTTTTCAACCGTAAAGAACTTCTCCTGATCGAACTGCGGGCTGACCGGCATCACGCGGCGCAAAAGTTTGAGCGCGGGGTTGCTTTCCAGATCCGGCTCTTTGCCGGCAGCCCACCACATCTTGATGCCCGTGAGCAGCAAGAAGGCACCGAAGACATACAGCACCCAGTGGAACTCACTGATTAACCAGGAGCCCACCAAGATCATGACGGTGCGCAACACGATGGCCCCGATGATCCCGATCATCAACACCCGCTTCTGGAATGCCGGCGGCACCGCAAAGTAGGTGAAGATCATGAGGAACACGAAGATGTTGTCCACCGCCAAGCTCTTCTCAATGAGATAGCCGGTGAGGAACTCCATGCTGCGGGTGTTGGCGGTCTCCAGTCCGTGGTCTTGGTAGACCGCCCACCAGAACAGGCCGTTGAAGGCGAAGGACAAAACCACCCAGATGATGGACCAGTTCAGAGCTTCTTTGACTGAGACCTCGTGCGCGCCCTGCTTCTTGAGCACGACAAAGTCGATGAACAAAGCAAGCAAGACCGAGACGATAAAAAAGGCCCAAAGCCAATCAGGGGCAACCGTTTGCATGTGCAGTTCCAAAACAATGGGGGCGTGGCAAAGACGCCGAAGCCCGCAGTGTGCGGGCTTCTTTACTTCGGACAAACCAGGTTAATTCTGAAATTTACTTCGGAATTTACGAAGTTTTATCTCCGGGATTTGGGCAGCACCTCATGAGGTCCACAAGGCCTCGTGATCAGCGCGTTTGCACACGCCACAAGGCGCCATCAGGCGCATCGCTGAGCAGGTAGACCCAACCGTCGGGCCCGACCCGCACATCGCGCACGCGGCCCACTTCGCCAAAGAGCAGGCGTTCTTCCCGTACCACGCGCTCCCCATCCAACACCAGACGCACTAGGCTTTGTCCGCTGAGGCCGCCCAACAAGAGGCTGCCCTTCCACTGGGGAATCGCATCGGCCGTGTAAAAGGCCATGCCGGATACGCCGATGGAAGGAATCCACACGTGCAGGGGCTGCTCCATCCCCTCGCGCGCCGTGCCTTCGCCGATCTTGGTGCCGGTGACGTAGTTCACTCCGTAGGTGATGGTGGGCCAGCCATAGTTGCGCCCCGCTCGGATGATGTTGAGCTCGTCACCCCCTTGTGGTCCGTGCTCATGCGTCCACAGCTCGCCCGTGGTGGGATGAATAGCCGCACCCTGCAGGTTGCGATTGCCGCGGCTGAAGACCTCGGGCAGTTGTTCGGCCCGGCCCACAAACGGGTTGTCCGCAGGTACGCGGCCATCGTCGTGCAGGCGGATGACCGAACCGGCATGGTCGCGGGGCGCCTGTGCGCGCTGCATCTCACCTCTGTCGCCCAAGGTCAGGTACAGAAAGCCCTTGCCGTCAAACACGATACGCCCGCCCAAGTGGAAGCCGCGCCGCGACTTCGGGCTCATGGCGAAGAGCTTTTGCTGGTCGACCAAGCGGCCGTCCTTCAGACGTGCACGCATCAGGGCGGTGCCGTATTCGCCATCGTCCGTGGGTGACGGTTCGGCATAAGCCAGATACAGCCAGCCATTGCTGGCGTACTGCGGATGCGGCACCACGTCGAACAAACCCGCCTGAACCGCGGCTTTGACCGTGGGCACCCCCTCGATGGGCTTGGGGTCGAGCTTGAAGTCGGCGCTGATGCGGCGCAAGGTGCCGCCGCGCTCGGTCACCAACATGTCCCCGTTGGGCAACCAGGTCAGCGACCACGCGTTCTTCAAGCCGCGCACCAAGGCGGTGGCCTGTACCGCCACCACCGGAGCGGGCGTGGCGGCCACCGTGTCCTTGGAAAACGTGGGCAGACGGGTGCTGGCAGGGGTTTGAGCCGCGGCGGGCACCACCCAGGCCAGGGCTGCACTGGCCAGCCAGGTGGCGGCTCGAATGGTGATGGGCGTGGTGGCGGGCGAGGGGGTGTGGGGTTTCATGGCCCGCATGGTAGCGAGCCCTTGATTAACCAAGCGCCCGCGTGTGGACAATGGGCCGATGCTGCAGCTTTTGACACGGG
>RGEP01000314.1 GCA_009918225.1 Betaproteobacteria bacterium
CACATCCATGTCATGCTCGGTAAAGAGCACGGCCACGCCTTTCGCACGCACCAGTTCGGCGGTGAGCGCCATCAGTTCGAGACGCTCGCGCGGACCCATTCCGGCCGTAGGCTCATCCATCAGCAGCAACTTGGGATCATTGGCCAGCGCAATCGCGAGCTCGAGCCGCTTGAGGTCGCCATAGGCGAGCACCGAACAGGGGCGCTCGGCCTGCGCGTTCATGCCCACGCGCTCAAGGAGCGCATTGGCCTCATCGACAAAGGCTTCGGCCGCCGGGCGCCAGCCCCGCGCGATCATGCGGTGGTGAGACAGGAGCGCCATCTGCACGTTTTCGCGCACCGTCATGGAGGAAAACGTGGCGGTGATCTGGAAGGTGCGCCCCACGCCCATGCGCCACACTTCGCGCGGCGCGAGCCCGACGATCTCGCGACCGCCGAGGCGGATCGAACCGGTATCGGGCCGCAGCTGACCGTTGAGCATGTTGAAGCAGGTGGACTTGCCCGCCCCGTTGGGGCCGATCATGGCGAGGAGCTCACCCGCCGCCACATTGAAGGACACCTGATTGACCGCGCGCACGCCGCCAAAGGCCTTGGACAGTCCGGTCACCTCGAGAAGCGCGCTCATCGTGCACCTCCGGCATCGCGCTCTGGCATCAGGCGCTCGCGAACAAAGCCCGCGATGCCCTGCGGAAAGGCGAGCACCAGGGCAAGGATGATGAAGCCGAGGAGCGCACGCCAATAATCGGTCTGCCGCGCCACCGTATCCTGAAGCCAGGTGAAGGCAGAGGCGCCCACCAGCGGGCCCGCCAGCGTCTGGATGCCGCCCAGGAGCACCATGACCAGGCCGTCGATCGATCGCCCGACGCCGATCACTTCGGGGGAGATGCTGCCCTTGGAAAACGCAAACAGCGCGCCCGCCAACCCGCAGACAAGGCCGGCCAGCACAAAGCCCGCCCAGTGGACGCCCACGGCGTCGATACCGATTGCATCGGCCCGAAGGCGCGAGTCACGCACCGCGCGCATCGCGTAGCCGAAGGGTGCCATCAGCATCCGTCGCAGGAGCAGCACGCCCGCCACGGTGAGCGCAAGCGTGAAGTAGTAATAGACCCACTTCTGCGAAAGCCAGGCCGCAGGCCAGACGCCCACCACGCCATTGGAACCGCCGGTGACCTCGTCCCACTGGAACATGATCGACCAGACAATCTGGGCAAACGCGAGCGTGAGCATGGCCAGGTACACCCCGGACAGACGCACGCAGAACCAGCCGAAGATGAGCGCACCGAGCCCCGCCACCCATGGTGCGAGCAAGAGCGCCGCCTCCATCGGCATGGCAGCGAGCTTGAAGAGGAGCGCCGCCCCGTAGGCACCCAGGCCGAAATAGGCGGCATGACCGAAGGAGTGCATGCCGCCCGGACCCATGATGAAGTGCAGGCTCGCAGCAAACAGCACCGCGATCAGAATGTCGATCATCAGCACATTGATGAACGGCATCCGCAGGCCTGCAAGCGGCACCAAGAGAAGCAGCACCAGCACCAGCCAGCCGAAGCGCTTGAGAAGCGGCGTGGCGGGCCTGAGCGGCGCTTCGATCTCGGCAGCATTGCGCGTGGCGGCAGCGGGTTTCCCGAGCAGCCCCCAGGGGCGCCAGATCAGCACCGCCGCCATCACCAGAAACTCCACCACCAGCGTCATGCGCGAGAGGGAAAAACTGAAGCCTCCAATCGACACCTGGCCAATGGCAATGCAGAGCGCTTTGATCTCGGCGATCAGAAGCGCCGCCAGGAACGCGCCCGGCACGCTCCCCATTCCGCCCACCACGACCACCACGAAGGCGTCGCCGATCGCAGCCAGATCGAGGAACTGGTTGGCGGGCTCGCGCGGCAGCTGGAGCGCTCCCCCCAGCCCGGCGAGAAATGCACCCAGCATAAACACGCCGGTAAAGAGCCAAGCCTGGTTCACACCGAGCGCGCCCACCATTTCGCGGTCCTGTGTGGCCGCGCGGATCAGAACGCCCCAACGCGTCCGCATCAGCACCCACCAGAGCACGGCGAGCACCAGCGGTCCAATGAAAATCAGCACCAGATCGTATTGCGGAAACTGCCGGCCCATGATCTCGATCGAGCCCTTGAGGCCCGGCGCGCGGGGGCCCAGCAGATCCTCCGGCCCCCAGATCATCAGCACCGCATCGCGGATCACCAGAACAAGCGCGAAAGTGGCCAGAAGCTGAAGCAGCTCGGGCGCCCGGTAGATGCGGC
>RGEP01000315.1 GCA_009918225.1 Betaproteobacteria bacterium
TGTGTCGCGACTATTGGCGACAACAGGTCTACCCTCTGGACGATGCAGCCATGCAGGCGGTGGGAGATGTGGTGGCTGATGCCGACACCTTGGCCCGCAGCCTCATGGCCGCATTGCGTACACCGCAACCCAAGCCGGTGCCAGACGGGCGCAGTTTGCAGTTGGTCCTGGCCGAGCTGGCAGCGGCCCGATCCCGCACCCTGACCCCGCTTAAATCAGCGTGGTCCCTGCACGTTGACGAGATCGAGCACTGGTTTGCCAGCCGTCTGCAAGCCAATCCCAAAACCTTCAACGGGAACCGCTTGCGGGGCGGCATGAAGCCGGTCAAGCGTTGGTGCCACCAGATTCGAAGCTGGGCTGCAGGGCCTTCTGCTGGGCTGGAGGGGGTGAACCTGGGCAAGCCCAAAGACCGCACCCTTCGACACCGCCTGACCCGTGCCGGGCTGATGGAACTGCACAGCAAGTCCACAGCCCCCACCGATGAGCAAAGCCTGCCTGCATGGTCCGTGGCCTTCGAAGGGCTTGTGGCTGCCCTGGACCAACTCCCGCAGGCCCACAACGAGTTGTTGACACACGCCCTGGCATGGGTGGCCGATGCGCTGCAGCGGCGCAAGCAGCAGCAATCGGCCTACACCTTCGACGACCTGCTGGGCCAACTCACCCAGGGCCTGCGCAGCCAACCGGCTATCGCCCACAAGGTTCGCCAGCAGTACCCGGTGGCGCTGGTGGACGAGTTTCAAGACACCTCGCCGGCACAGTGGGCGCTGTTCGAACAGGTCTACCCCGACGTCACGAGCACCGACCACGCGCTTCTGCTCATCGGGGACCCCAAGCAGTCGATCTACGCCTTTCGCGGCGCCGACATCCACAGCTACTTGCAGGTGCGCCGGCGCTTGGACAAGCGCCTGCACACCCTGGACTGCAACCGACGCTCGGTGCAAGCGCTGGTCACGGCGATCAACACCTGGGTCCAGCACGCGGACAAGTCGCCCAGCAGCGGCCCTGCCGAAGGGGCCTTCCTGCACGGTGACGAGGTGCCCTTCCTGCCGGTTCGCTCGCATGGGCCCCAGGAGCGCTTGGTGTGCAACGGACAGCCCTTGCCGGTGCTGTGTGCGTGGACACAAGCCCAGGCCGGCGTGGCCGCTCAGGGCCGCCGGCGCGATGCGGCCCGCGCAGCACAGCAAATCGCCTGGCTGTTGGCGCATCCCAAGGTCGGCTTTCAAGCACCCGGCGGCCCGCTGCAGCGCCTACGACCGCAGGACTGCTGCGTGCTGGTGCGCAGCCGTGTTGAAGCCCAGGCCATGTCGCTCGCCTTGCGTCAGGTGGGCTGCGCCAGCGTTTACCTTTCAGAACGCGATTCGGTTTTGGAGTCGCAAGAGGCCTTGGACCTCTTGACGCTGTTGCAGGCTTTGTTGGAGCCACGCCAGCTGGACGCGGCTCGACGGGTGTGGGCCAGTGCCTCCATGGGTCACGGCCTGGAGCAGCTGATCAACGAAAACGCAGACGAGCCCTTGTGGGATGCACGCGTTCAAAGCCTGCAAAGCTGCGCCGCGCGCTGGGCCCGAGAAGGGGTGATGGCGGCCATTCGGCATTTCATTCGCGAGGAAGGCCTCGTATCGCGCGCCCTCTCATCACCTGGGGGTGAGCGGCGCCTGACCAATTGGCTGCACCTGGCCGAGTGGTTGGAGGCCTGGGGGGCTCCACACCACAGCCCGGCCGCCCTGGTGCGTGCCTATGCACAGGTGGTGGCCGATCCAGCCGCAGCCCTCCAAGGGACACCGGGGCTGCGTGAGGCCACGCTCCTTCGGCTGGAAAGCGAAGCCGACGTGGTGCAAATCGTCACCATCCACAAATCCAAGGGCTTGCAGTACCCCCTGGTCTGGCTGCCTTTCGGCGTGGCCCGAAAGACAGAACGCCCCAGCAGTCCAGGCCATGATCTGGTGCATGAAGCGGGCCAATGGATGGTCCGCGAGCCCGATGACGGTGCCGACAGCCCCTCCGAAGCCGAGCCTGTGCAGCCCGATGCCCTGCGCGAAGACCTGCGGCTCTTGTATGTGGCGCTCACCCGTGCCGTGCACCAGCTGTGGTTGGGCGCCGTGCCCATCAAGCCCCACCCGAACCAGGCGCAAAACTGGCATCAGAGCGCCTTGGGGCATTGGGTCTCGGGCGCGGGAAGGGTGCGCTTGGACGAGGAGGTGGTGCAGGACCTGCAGGCACTGTGGTCCACCCTGCAAGCCGCCACACGCACCG
>RGEP01000316.1 GCA_009918225.1 Betaproteobacteria bacterium
CGTAGAACACCACCTTGCCGTTGCGCGTGACGCCGAAGTTCTTCCACAACATGTCGCCGGGGAAAATATTCGCAGCCACGAGGTCCTTGATGGCATTGCCGTACTCCACCACCGCATGCTCGAGCTGGCGCCGCGCCTTGCGGTCATCGGGGCCGGCATCGAAACACTCCTGCAGGAAGATGTTCAGGGGAATCATGCGGCGCTCGATGTAGACGTGCTTGAGGATCACCTCTTGCGCCCCATCGCCGTCGCGGTCGGAGATCTCCAGTTGCGAGGGCGCAAACTTTCGGATCTCTTCGATCAACTCGTCTTCGAACCGCGCTCGCGGAAAGGCGACTTCTGAGTACTCGGCGGTATCGGCCATGCGGCCCACGCGGTCGTGCTGCTTGACCAGCAGGTACTTGCCCTTGATTTGCTCGCGCGTGGTGTCCTTCTGCGGCGGGTAGTAATCCTTGATGACCTTGAACACATAGGGGAACGAGGGCAGGTCGAAGACCAGCATCACCATGCCCTTGATGCCCGGAGCGATGCGGAACTGGTCGGTGCTGTGGCGCAGGTGTTGCAAGAAGTCCCGGTAGAACAGGGTCTTGCCCTGCTTGTGCAGGCCCAGCGCGGAATAGATTTCCGAGCGCGGCTTGTTGGGCATGAGGCTGCGCAAGAACTGCACATAGGCCGAGGGAATCTCCATGTCGACCAGGAAGTAGGCCCGCGCAAAACTGAACAGCGCGGCCATGTCGTCTTGGCCGAACAGCGCGGCATCGATGTGCAAGCAGCCCTGGGCATCATGCAGGATGGGCAAGGCAAAGGGCAGTTCGCGGTAGCCGTTGACCACCTTGCCCACCACATAAGCGCCCTTGTTGCGGAAGAACAGACTGGACAGCACCTGCACCTGAAAGTTGGCGCGTTCGCGGAACTCGCCCATCTCGGCCAGGGCGGCGCGGTTGACCAGGTTCAGGTCGCGCTCAAGGTCAGCAAAGGGGCGCTTGAGTCCAAAGGCCGTGACCACCTCGCGCCAGGTGTCGACCATGGCGCTGCGCTTGCGGGGGTAATAGGCGCGGAAGGTGGGCTGCGCCTCCGGTTCGCTGTTTTCGATGTACTCGGTGGACACCGCCGGGCGCACAAAGATGAAGTCGTTGTGAAAGTAGCTGCGGTGCAGCATCTTCGTGGTGACCGAGTTGAAGAAGGTCTCGGCCAATTCGGGCTGGTGGTGGTTCACCAAGAGGCCGATCACATGCAGCTTGACCTGCTGCCACACGTCCATGGGCAGCTCGCTGGCCTGGAACTCCGCTTGCAGGCGCTGGCAGGCCTCGCGCACCCGCAGGTCGTAGAACTCAATGCGTTCACGCTGGGCCGCTTGTTGCCCGTGCCAGTCGGCCTCCTCGAATCGGCGCTGGGCATCACGGCTGGCCTGGCGAAACAGGCTGTAGTGGCGGTTGAAGCCCTCGATCAGCGCCTGCGCGATCTGAAACGCACGGCCGTCGGTCAGCGCATGGGGAAACAGGGATTGGGCTGTGCGTTCAGGCATCGCCAGGCATCCTCAAGGGGTAGCGCTTGAGCGCAGCGGCGAAGACATCCACCACCGTGTCTGCTTTGTGCATCGTCACGTTGAGGTCCTTGAGCAGGCCGTTGTGCAAGCCGTAGACCCAACCATGAACGGCCACGGATTGGCCGCGCGCCCAGGCGTCTTGGATGGTGGTGGTCAAGGCGATGTTGCCCACCTGCTCGATCACATTCATCTCGCACAGGATGTTTTCCTGTTCGGCGAAGTCCAAGTGGTCCAGGCGCTTGCGGTGGCGCAGGCGCACATCGTGCACATGGCGCAGCCAGTTGTCGGCCAGGCCCACCCGAATGCCGCGCATGGCCGCCCGCACGCCCGCACAGCCGTAATGGCCCACCACCATGATGTGCTCCACCTTCAGGTGTTCCACCGCGAACTGGATGGTGGACAAGGCGTTCAGATCGGAGTGCACCACCACGTTGGCCACGTTGCGGTGCACGAACACCTCGCCCGGGTCCAGGCCGGTGATCTCATTGGCGGGCACACGGCTATCAGAGCAGCCGATCCACATGTACTTGGGGCTCTGCTGCTGGGCCAACCGGGCGAAGAAACCGGGGTCGCGCACTTCGGTGGCCGCGGCCCATTGGCGGTTCTTGGCGAACAACTCCTCCAGGTGCAGGCTCATCGCGGGGGCATTCCTTGGCTCATGGGTTCAGGGCGTTATCAGCGCAGGCGCTGGGCGCGCCTACAT
>RGEP01000317.1 GCA_009918225.1 Betaproteobacteria bacterium
GAAGTAGTTGCCGATCAGCTGCAGGCCCACGGGCATGCCGCTGCCTTCAGCTGAACGCGCGAACCCCGCGGGCACGCTCATGCCCGGCAAGCCGGCCAGCGAGGCGGGCAGGGTGAAGATGTCGGCCAGGTAGACCTGCACCGGATCATCCGAGCCTTGGCCCAGCTTCCATGCGACGGTGGGCGCTACCGGCCCAGCAATCACATCGCATTCACTGAAGCACCGCTGGAAATCGTCGGCAATCATGCGGCGCAGCTTCTGCGCCTGCAGGTAGTACGCGTCGTAGTAACCGTGGCTGAGCACATACGCGCCGATCATGATGCGGCGCTGCACCTCGGCACCAAACCCTTCGGCACGGGTCTTTTTGTACATGTCCAAGAGGTCGCCGTACTGCTGTGCGCGGTGACCGAACTTCACGCCGTCGAATCGGCTGAGGTTGGAGCTGGCCTCGGCCGGCGCGATGATGTAGTACACGGGAATCGAAAGCTCGGTGCGCGGCAGGCTCACCTCCACCAGGGTGGCGCCCAGCCGTTCCAGTTCCGCCAGGGCCGAGCGCACCGCGCCGTTCACATCGGCGGCCAGGGCGGCTGGAAAGAATTCGCGCGGCAGGCCGATGCGCAAGCCCTTGAGCGGCTGCGCAGCGGTGGCGCCTTCACGCGGGGCGAGCATCTGTGCGTGGTAGTCCACCGCGGGGCGCTGCGCGCTGGTGCTGTCGCGTTCATCAAAGCCCGCCATGGCGCTGAGCATGAGCGCGCAGTCTTCAGCGCTGCGCGCCATCGGCCCGGCCTGGTCCAAAGACGAGGCGAAGGCGATCATGCCGTAGCGCGAGCACACCCCGTAGGTGGGCTTGATGCCGGTGATGCCGGTGAAGCTGGCGGGTTGCCGAATCGAGCCACCGGTGTCGGTGCCGGTGCAGCCGGCCACCAGGCCCGCGGCCACGGCCACGGCCGACCCGCCCGAAGAGCCGCCGGGCACCCGGCTCACGTCCCACGGGTTGTGGGCCGGAAAGTAGGCTGAGTTCTCGTTGGCCGAGCCCATGGCGAATTCGTCGCAATTGAGCTTGCCCAAGCTGACAGCGCCGGCGGACTTCAGGCGCGCCACCACGGTGGCGTCGAAGGGGCTGCGATAGCCCTTGAGCATCTTGGACCCAGCGGTGGTGGGGGCGTCTTCGGTGACGAAGATGTCTTTGTGGGCAATGGGCACGCCCAGCAGCGGCGAAGCGGCTGCGGCGCCACCGGCCGCGCGCTGTGCATCGGCCGCGCGCGCCTGGGCCAGCGCGGCCTCGGCATCCAAGTGCAAAAAGGCACCCAAGGCGGCGTGCGCCTGCGCACGCCGAACAAACTCGGTGGTGAGCTCCACGCTGGAAGCCTGGCCCGCTTGAAGCAGCCGCGCGGCCTGTGCCACGCCGATGAAGGGCCCGCTCATTCGATCACCTTGGGCACCAGGAACAGACCCTCATGCACCGCCGGAGCGCTGCGCTGGTTGCGCTCGCGGTCGACCGTCTCGCTGACGGCGTCTTCACGCAGGCGCAGCTCTACCGACTGCACCGCCGACAGCGGCGTGTACAGGGGCTCCACGCCGCGGGTGTCCACGGCGCTCATTTGCTCGACGATGCTGAAGAAGCCATTGAGCTGCTGCAGCATGGCCGCCTGTTGCGGTTCGTCCAGTTCCAGCCGGGCCAAATGGGCGATGCGGCCGACTTCTTCAGGGGTCAAGGGCATGGCGGTCGGTAACCTCGGGAAACCCCTTCATTTCAGGGGGATCGGTTATTATCGCGTGTTAGCTTTTTCAGCATCATGTTCGAATCATTCCGCCGTCATTTCTCGACCGACCTGGCCATCGACCTGGGGACGGCCAACACGCTCATTTACGTCCGCGGCAAGGGCATCGTGCTCGACGAGCCTTCCGTGGTGTCCATCCGCCAAGAAGGCGGGCCCAATGGCAAGAAGAGCATCCAGGCCGTGGGCCACGACGCCAAGGCCATGCTGGGCAAGGTCCCGGGCAACATCGAAGCCATCCGCCCGATGAAGGACGGCGTGATCGCCGACTTCACCATCACCGAGCAGATGCTCAAGCAGTTCATCAAGATGGTGCACCCGCGCTCGGTGTTCCGGCCCAGCCCGCGCATCATCATCTGCGTGCCCTGCGGCTCCACCCAGGTGGAACGCCGCGCCATCCGCGAATCGGCCCTGGGTGCGGGCGCTTCCGAGGTCTACCTGATTGAAGAACCCATGGCCGCGGCCAT
>RGEP01000318.1 GCA_009918225.1 Betaproteobacteria bacterium
ACCACGCGCTTGATGTAGTCCAGGCTGGGCTTGGGCGGATAGCGAAACACCATCACGTCGCCGCGCTGGGGGCTGTTGTTGTCGATGATCTTGGTGTTGATCACCGGCAGACGCACGCCGTAATGGAACTTGTTGACCAAGATGAGGTCGTTGATCAGCAGGGTCGGGATCATGGAGCCCGAGGGAATCTTGAACGGCTCGAACAAGAAGGAGCGCAGCACGAAGACGACCAGGATCACCGGAAACAAGCCTGCGGTCCAGTCCAGCCACCAGGGCTGCATGAGCAGCTTGGACTGCGCCTGCGCCACATCGACCTCATCGGCCTTGACGCCCAGGCGGCTCAACTCGGCCTGGCGCTGCTGGTGCGCCTCTTCAAAGTCCTGCGCGGCCTGCCGGCGTTGGGGCAGGAAGACAAAGCGCTCGGCCAGCCAGTAAATGCCGGTGACCAGCGTAGCCATGAACAGCAGCAGCGCGAAGTTGCCTTCGATATAGCCCAGGTACCAGGCGCCGCCGTAGCCAACGAAGGCGGCCAGCACAAACGCTGTGAGGGTGCTCAGGGTGCCGCTCATTCTTCCACCTGCAAGATGGCCAGGAAGGCCTCCTGCGGCACCTCCACCGTTCCGATTTGTTTCATGCGCTTCTTGCCGGCTTTCTGCTTTTCCAGGAGCTTGCGCTTGCGCGTGATGTCACCGCCATAGCACTTGGCGATCACGTTTTTGCGCAGCGCCTTGATTGTCTCACGGGCGATGACGTTGCCACCGATGGCCGCCTGGATCGCCACGTCAAACTGCTGGCGGCTGATGATCTCGCGCATCTTGGCGGCCACCGCGCGTCCGCGGTACTGCGACTGGCTGCGGTGCACGATGATGGACAGCGCATCGACCTTCTCGCCGTTGAGCAGCATGTCGACCTTGACCACATCGGAGGCGCGGTACTCCTTGAACTCATAGTCCATGGAGGCGTAGCCGCGGCTGACCGACTTGAGCTTGTCGAAGAAGTCGAGCACGATTTCGCCCAGGGGCAGCTCATAGGTCAGCATGACCTGGCGCCCGTGGTAGGACATGTTGAGCTGAACGCCGCGCTTTTGGTTGGCCAGGGTCATCACCGGGCCCACATACTCTTGCGGCATGTACAGATGCACCGTGACGATGGGCTCGCGGATTTCCTCGATCTTGGCCTGGTCGGGCATCTTGGAGGGGTTCTCCACCATGATGACCTCGCCGTCACCGCGCACCACCTGGTAGACCACGCTGGGGGCGGTGGTGATGAGGTCCTGGTCGAACTCGCGCTCGAGGCGCTCTTGCACGATTTCCATGTGCAACAAGCCCAGAAAGCCGCAGCGAAAGCCAAAGCCCAGGGCCTGGGACACTTCGGGCTCGTAATGCAGCGAGGCATCGTTGAGCTTGAGCTTCTCCAGGCTGTCGCGCAAGGCGTCGTACTGGTTGGCTTCGGTGGGGTACAGGCCGGCAAACACCTGGGGCTGGATCTCCTTGAAGCCGGGCAAGGCCTGGCTGGCTGGGCCCAGGTTCTGGGGCAGCTTCTTTTCCAGGGTCAGGGTGTCGCCCACCTTGGCCGCAGCCAGTTCCTTGATGCCGCAGATCACAAAGCCCACCTCGCCGGCGCGCAGCACCTCGCGGTTTTCGCTCTTGGGCGTGAACACGCCCAGGTGTTCGATGCCGTACACGGCGTTGGTGGCCATCAGTCGGATGCGCTCGCCCTTGCCGATCTGACCGTCGACCACGCGCACCAGCATCACCACGCCCACATAGTTGTCGAACCAGGCGTCGATGATCATGGCGCGCGGCGGGGCATCCGGGTTGCCGCGCGGCGGCGGCATCTTGGCGATCACGGCTTCCAGGATGTCGTCGATGCCCATGCCGGTCTTGGCGCTGCAGGGAATGGCATCGGTGGCGTCGATGCCGATCACGTCTTCGATCTCGGCTTTGGCGTTGTCGGGGTCGGCCTGCGGCAGGTCCATCTTGTTGAGCACCGGCACCACTTCCACGCCCAGGTCGAGCGCGGTGTAGCAGTTGGCCACCGTCTGTGCTTCCACCCCTTGCGAGGCGTCCACCACCAACAGCGCGCCTTCGCAGGCGCTCAGCGAGCGGCTCACTTCATAAGAGAAGTCGACGTGGCCGGGTGTGTCGATCAGGTTGAGGTTGTAGACCTGGCCGTCACGCGCGGTGTACTTCAGCGCGGCTGTCTGCGCCTTGATGGTGATGCCGCGCTCGCG
>RGEP01000319.1 GCA_009918225.1 Betaproteobacteria bacterium
GCCTATGACGTGGTGCCTGGGGTGACAGCAGCCCTGGCGGCGGCGGCCGCTGCGGGCCGGCCCTTGACCCGGCGCGGCCGCGGGCGCAGCGTGTCCCTCACCACGGCCGTGGCCACCGACGCCCATGGGCAGCCCCAGCTGCGCGACAGCCTCAGCGCCGACACCGAGGTCTTCTACATGGCCGGGCGCCAGCTGGCCGCCCTGGGACGGCGCCTGCTGCAGGCTGGCTGGGCCCGCGACACCGCGGTGCTCGTGGTGTCACGCGCCGGCTGTGCCGATCAGCTGGTCAGTGAGCATCAGCTGGCCGGCCTGGCCCAAGCGGCCTTGCTGCACAGCGGACGGCCCACCGTGGTCACCGTGGGTGTGGGCGCGCAAGCCCTGGGCCCGGGCTGCCCAGTGTCAGGCCCCATGGCCGCCGCACAGCCTGCGCCGCTTGAACTCACACCCTGAACTGTCAATAATTGTGGACAATTCAGCCGTCTGCTGAAGCGGCCTGCCGCCCTAAACTGCCGGGTTCGTTTGAACTCCAGCCCTGCCCAACGCTGTTTTGGACCTGCTATGACCCATGTTGTTTTGGAATCCTGTATCCGCTGCAAGTACACCGACTGCGTGGATGTGTGCCCGGTGGATTGCTTCCGAGAAGGCCCGAACTTCCTGACCATTGACCCGGACGAATGCATCGACTGCGCGGTGTGCATCCCCGAGTGCCCGGTGAACGCCATCGTGCCGGAAGAGGATGTGCCGGCCGACCAGCAAAGCTTCATTGCGCTGAACGCCGAACTGGCCAAGAAGTGGCCCAGCATCACCAAGCGCAAAGCCCCCTTGCCCGACGCGGACGACTGGAAGGACAAGAAGGACAAGCTCAGCGAACTCAAACGCTGAGGCCTACAATCAAAACCAATGCGGCGCAACAGCATCACGCGCCGCAGACGCTAGGGGTGCCCTGATCAGGGCTGAGAACACACCCTAAGAACCTGTCTCCTTCGGGAGGTGCGGCAAGCGCCGCATGAGGTCATCCTCGCGCAGGGAAGCGAGCTCGGCGACGGGCCGCCCGTCGCAATGACGAGCGCCCGAAACCTCCGGCACGTCGCCCTGCCATATCGTCTGGAAAGCACGACATGGCATCTCTCATTCGATCCACCGTGGCCGGCGCCGCGGCCCTGTGCTGCGCCTGGCCGCTCGCACAGGCCCAAAGCAACACCGCCTCCACCCAAGCTGCCACTGATTCAGCCGAGCGTGTCACCGTCACCGGACGGCTCAACACCCTGGCCCCCTTGAGCGGTTGGGATACCCCTTCTCGTGAAACCCCGGTCTCGGTCACCCGCATCAACGCCAGCGAACTGGCGCTCACCGGCGCCACCCGGCTGGCTGACCTGGTGGCTTTCGACTCCTCGGTTTCTGACGCCTACAACGCCGCGGGCTACATCGACTACCTCACCGTGCGCGGCTTCGTCATCGACAACCGCTACAACATTCGCCGTGAAGGCCTGCCCATCAGCGGGGACACCGCCATCGCGCTGGAGAACAAATCGAGTGTGGAGGTGCTCAAGGGCACCAGCGGCTTGCAGGCGGGCACCAGTGCGCCCGGCGGCCTGGTGAACTACAGCGTCAAGCGGCCCCTGGCGGGCGATCATGGCGAGGCACGCCTGCAATTCAGCAGCCGACAAACCTGGCTCGCCGCCGCCGATTTGGGCGGCCGCGCCGGCGACGGCGGCAGCTTCGGTTGGCGCGTGAACGCTGCCTCAGAACAACTGCGGCCTGAATTGCGCAATGCCGACGGCCAGCGCGGCCTCATGGCCGCATCAGCCGAGTGGCGCTTTCGCAACCTGGCCCTGTTGGAAGTCGAAGGTGAATGGAGCCGACGTGAACAGCCCACGCAACACGCCTTCAGCCTCTTGGGCCCACGCCTGCCAGCCGTACCGGACCCGCGGCTTAACCTGAACAACCAGCCTTGGAGCCTGCCCTCCGTCTTCGAAGGCCGAACCGGAAGCCTGCGCTTTACCCACCTCTTGTGGGGCGGTTGGCGCGCGGTCTTTCAGACCGGCACACAACGGCTGCGCACCGACGACCGGGTGGCCTTTGCCTATGGTCGCTTCGACCCCATCACCTACGACTGCAACCCCTGCGACCGCTTTGCTGCAGACGGCACCTTCAGCGTATGGGACTATCGCAGCGAAAACGAACGCCGCCGCACCCACGCCACGCAGGTGGAACTCTTGG
>RGEP01000320.1 GCA_009918225.1 Betaproteobacteria bacterium
ACACCGGCCATCAGAAAGGATGGCCAGGCGATCTGCATGGCCATCAGCTGAACCGGCCCGACGGGCGGTGTGGCGGGTGGATCCTCCTGGGGATCGGAGTCGCTGGAGGCCTGCATCACGGGCGCGCCCGGCTGGTGGCTGCGTGGTTGCGCGCCACTTGGGCGGGGGCGTGCGCGTCGTCGGCCCTGACACCCTGTGCACGGTGGTCCGTCACGATCGGGTCTGGATGCTGGATGGCCAGCCACAGGGTCCAAAAGCCCGCCACCACCACCAACACCGGGCCCGAAATCACCAGCCAAACCATAGGGTGGCGCCACCAGGGCGCCTCCTTGGCCGCGACCGGTGAGGCCTCGCGCCGCTCGCTTTGGCTTTGACTTCGGCTTTGGCTTTGGCTTTGGCTTTGGTGCTCATTGAGCTCGGGTGTATCAGCCATCGTCTTGGGCTCCTCGTGCCGCATCATCTGAGCAACGCCCCTCATCGCGGCACGATGAAGGTGCTCCGTTCCTTGATCGAGCCCAGGCTCGGCCCGCCCGTGCCATCAAACACCTGCACCACCATGGAAACCGGGTGGCTGCCGGGCTTGAGTTGCTGATGGGCTTCGGGTGGCAGCTCCAAGGTCACGGCCACCCAGCGCGCCTGCGAGCCCTCCACCCGTGCCGAGGCCGACACACCGTCACCGTCCACCGCCTGACTCACCAGCCTGAGCCCGTCCAGTCCTTCCGCACTGAAGCGAAACAGCTGCGGCTGCTCCGACGCGTTCATCAACTGGAGTCGGTAGACGTTTTGCACCTGCCCATCGGGTCCGAGCCTGGCCAGGGAAGCACGGTCGCGAATCACATCCACCCGGAAGGGATGACGCAAGGCCAAGCTGGCGACCATCCCGGCCACGATCAAGGCCAGGATCGACCCGTAGACGAGCACACGGGGCCGCAACACACGGCGCCACACCGATGGGCCAGAGCCGCTCAGGGCCATGTGGTTCTGGGTGTCGTAGCGAACCAACCCCCTCGGATAGTGCATCTTGTCCATGACGGAATCGCAGACATCGATGCAGGCTGCACATCCGATGCACTCGTACTGCAAGCCCTGACGAATGTCGATGCCGGTGGGGCACACCTGCACGCACAGCCCACAGTCGATGCAACGGCCCAATCCTTTGCCCTCATGGTCTTCGCGGCGGCCTCGGCTGCCCCTGGGCTCTCCGAGGGCCTGGTCATAGGTGATGACCAGGGTGTCCTTGTCGAACATGGCGCTTTGAAAGCGCGCGTAGGGGCACATGTACTTGCAGACCTGCTCGCGCAGGTGTCCGGCGAAGCCGTAGGTGGCCAGACCGTAGAACAGCACCCAGAACCACTCCCAGGGGCCAAACGCCAGGGTGAAGGACTCGGCCCACAACTGCCGAATCGGCGTGAAGTAGCCCACGAATGTCAGACCAGTCCACAGGCTCAAAGCGATCCAGGCACCCTGTTTGAGCGACTTGCGCCACAGCTTGTCGAATGTCCATCCACCTTGGTCACGCTTGATGCGCTCGCTGCGGTTGCCCTCCAGGCGGCGCTCGATCCACATGAAGATTTCGGTGTAGACCGTCTGAGGACACGCGTAGCCACACCACAGCCGCCCGGCCACAGCCGTGAACAAGAACAGCGTATAGGCCGCGATGATCAACAAGCCGGCCAGATAGATGAAATCCTGCGGATAGAGAACCAGGTCAAAGATGTAAAAGCGCCGTGCCTGCAGATCCAGCAAGACGGCCGGCCGCCCATTCCAGGGCAGCCAGGGAAGCCCGTAGAACAACAGCTGCGTGATCCAAACCAAGGCCCAACGCCAGCGCTGGTACCAACCCTTAACGGTCCTCGGGTGGATCTTCTCGTGCTTCTGATACAGCCACACCACACGAGCAGCCGCCTCAGGCCCTTCGGCTCCCGAGGCAGGCTGCTGCGGATGGACGGGAAGGATCAACGCGCAGCCACCGTTGACCGGGTGTTGGACAGGCCCCACACGTAGCCGGCCAACACGTGGATCTGCTCGGCCGTCAACAGCTTGTCCTGAGCCGGCATCACGTTGACCTTGCCCTTTTGGATGATGTTCACGATGGCCTGTTCACCCCACCCGTGCAACCAAACCCGGTCTCGAAGGTTGGGTGCGCCCAAGGCGGTATTGCCTCGCCCATCGGCCCCATGGCATCCGGCGCACACCGCGAACTTGGCCTTGCCAGCTTGT
>RGEP01000033.1 GCA_009918225.1 Betaproteobacteria bacterium
TCACGGGTAAGGCCGGCATAGTCCGCCACGATGGCGTCGCGGCTCTTGGTGATGCGGTTGAACAAGGTGGACTTGCCCACATTCGGACGGCCAGCCACCGCCAAACGCAGTGTGCCGTCGCCCTCGTCATCCGCCAGGCCCTCGGCCTGCGCTTCATCGTCTGCAACGACAAAAGGCTCCAAGACGGCGTCCAGCAGGCTTCTGATGCCCTGCCCGTGCGCTGCCGAGACCGGATGCGGCTCGCCCATCCCCAGTTCGTGGAACTCGGCCAACAGGGGGGAGTCGCTCATGCCCTCGGCCTTGTTGACCGCCAAGTGCGTGCGCTTGTTCACTGAACGCAGGTAACGGGCAATGTCGGCGTCTTGGGCTGACAGGCCCGATCGGACATCGACAACAAACACGACGGCATCGGCCTCAGCCACCGCTTGCTTTGTCTGCTTGGCCATTTCGGCCACCACACCCGTGGGCTTTTGCGGCTCAAAGCCCCCGGTGTCGATGACGATGAAGGCTTGTCCGCCATGGCGCGCGTCGCCGTAGTGGCGGTCACGGGTAAGGCCGGCATAGTCCGCCACGATGGCGTCGCGGCTCTTGGTGATGCGGTTGAACAAGGTGGACTTGCCCACATTGGGCCGCCCCACCAGGGCAATCACCGGTTTCACGGCGCCTTCCAGGCGTAGACGCCGCCCTTGCGCGTCGTCACCACCATCACCGAGCCCGCTACACGGGGTGTGGACGCTATCGCGCCCCCATCGGTGCTCAAGCGCAGCAGGGTCTTGCCGGTAGCAGGGTCCATCACATGCACCTGGCCCTGGCCATCACCCACCGCCACCCAGTTGCCCCAGGTGGCCACGCCGCCCAGCTGCCGGTTGAGGAAACGCTCATGGCTCCACAGGAGCTCACCGGACTCGGCACGCCAGCCGCTCATGCGGTCGCTGCCGTCGCCTCCAACGATGACCGATGCCTGGCCCCCCACCGCCTGCACACCACCGGCGTTTCGGGTCCAGCGCAAGGCACCACGCGTGACATCCAAGCAGGCCACGGCCAGCTGGAAGGCCCGTGCGCACACCGTGTCCTGATCCAGACGCAACGCAGGCCCCACGAGATCGGCCAAGCGTTCCACTTCGTTGGACCCCCGTGGAGTGGCCATGGGCAGGTCCCAACGCACCGAACCTCGGGTCGGATCCACCCCGACCAAGCGTGCACCCTGGCCCACCACCAAGGTGTCACCCATGGGCATCAGCACGCCGTTGAGGTTCACCGACAGCGGGTCGCTGCTGCGTTGCAGGCGCCACAGATAGCGGCCGTCCAAGGCATCGTAGGCCTCGACCGCACGGTCCAAACCCAGGACAAAGACGCGCTCACCGGCCACCAGGGGCGCGGTGCTCACGCGTGAAGCCAAACGCTTGCGCCAGCTGACCTGCCCCTTGGCCAAAACCACGAGTTCGTTGTCGACCGTGACCACGGCCGCTCGTTCCCCATCAAAGCCCACGCCAGCGGCCAAGCGCGCGCCCGCCTTGGCAGCCCAGATCGGAGCAGCGCGCTCGAGTGCGCGCACCGTCACGGTGCCATCGGAGGCCGCCGTGGCCACGCGACCACCCGACAGCCCCGCTTGCATGGGGAACTCCACCCGCCCGTCGGACGCGGACCACAGGGCGGTCACCGACGCCGACGGGGTCAGCGATTCCAAGGCGGCGGGCTTGGGTTTGTCCGACCAAAGCGAGCAGGCCGGCAATACCAAGGCGGCGGCCACAGCCAGCCCGGCAGCACCAACGTTCCAGCGGGTGCGATGGTCCTGGGTCATGCGAACTCCTGTTGGCGCTCATCCGCCGGCACCCGAATAGCCGCCGATGGCTTGGTGCCGCTGGGCAGCTCGGCAGCAGGCGGGGGTACGACACTGGCGGGGTCCACACCCAGGGCCATCAGTTTGGCTTCCAAGAGCCGGCGGTAGTCCAGATCCAAGGGCATGGCCTTGTAGGCGGCCTTGTAGGCCTCCCGTGCCTCATCCTCTTTCTTGAGCACCATCAAGGCGTCACCACGTCGGTCATCGACCAAGGCGTCAAAGCCCAGGCCGCGCGCCTTGTCGAGGACAGCCACAGCCTCTTGCGCCTGCCCCTGGTCCAACAAGACCCCGGCCCAACGCAAGCGCGCCACCGCCTTTAGCCCGTCATCCTTGGACGAGTCGGCCGCCCACTGCAGGGGTTCGATCGCATCAGCAGCCTGCCCTTTGTCGATCAAGGCCTTTGCAGCCACCAATGCACCCGGGCCCGCATAGGCGGTGCCGGCATAGCGCGCCTTCAGGTCGGCCCAGGCCGCCTTAACGCGATCGGTTTCACCTGCTTGGGCGGCCCGCTCCAATTCGGCGTGCAAGGCACTGGCCTTTTGGCCCTGTTCGCGCTGCCACCAATTCCAACCGTTGTAGGCGGCAAAGGCCAACAACACGGCCGTGACCGCCCAGGTCAACAGGTTGCCCCAGCGGTTCCAGAACGCCTTGAGTTGATCAAGCTGTTCCTGCTCTTGCAGATCGAGTGATGAGGCCATGAAGGGTCAAGGAGTGAAGAATGAAGCCGCTGCGCGGCCTGTTGTGGTGGCGCCAAATGCCCGGCTGAGGCCTGCCGGCCCATGCCCGGGTCAGGGCTCAGCGTCAGCCCAAGGGCGGATTATCGCTGCCCGTGGGAAGCCTGCCGGCCAGCAGCTCACCGGCCCACTGGGCCACCTCGGCCAGGCAACGGCGCTCCTGCGGTGCATCGCCCATGCGCAGGGGCTTGAGGGTGAGCTCACCGGCGGCCAGCTCCTCAGCCCCAAAGACCAGGGCGTACCGGGCGCCGCTGGCGTCAGCCTTGCGGAACTGCGACTTCATGCTGCCGGGCCCCTGCTCGCCGGCGGCATGCAAAACCGCGCGGACGCCGGCCCGGCGCAGGGCCTCCAGGGTGGCCATGGCGGTGGCCACGGCCGCAGCATCGGGCACGATGGCGTAGACGTCGGGGCCCTGTGCCGGCGGCAAGCGCCCCAAAGCCTCCAGCAGCAGCAACAGGCGCTCCATCCCCAAGCCCCAACCCACGGCAGGCGAAGCCTTGCCACCGAGTTGTTCGATCAGGCCGTCGTAGCGGCCACCTCCGCACACGGTGCCCTGAGCGCCCAGCTTGTCGGTGACCCACTCGAACACGGTGAGGTTGTAGTAATCCATGCCGCGCACCAAACGAGGGTTGATGCGATAGGGCACGCCGCAGGCCTCCAGCACGGCCCGAACACCGTCGAAGTGGGCCCTGGAGGCCTCACCCAAGAAGTCCAGGAGCCGGGGCGCCGATTCGGCCACGGCTTGCACCGCGGGGTTCTTGCTGTCGAGCACACGCAAGGGGTTGGTGTGCAGCCGCTTCAGCGACTCTTCATCCAAGGCCGAAGCGTGTGCCTCGAAATGGGCGATCAGCGCCTGGCGGTGCGCCGCGCGTTCCTCGGGCTGCCCCAGGCTGTTGAGCTCCAGGTGCACATCCTGGCCTTCTACGAGCCCCAGTTCACGCCACAAGGCCCGCACGAGCAGAATGACTTCCGCATCCACATCCGGACCCGGCCAGCCCAGGACCTCCACGCCCACCTGATGGAACTGACGGTAGCGGCCTTTTTGCGGCCGCTCATGGCGAAACATCGGGCCGATGTAATACAAGCGCTTGCCGCCCTCGTACAGCAGGTTGTGCTCAATGGTGGCCCGCACCACACCAGCGGTGCCCTCAGGGCGCAGGGTGAGCTGGTCGCCATTGAGCCGGTCGGCGAAGGAATACATCTCCTTTTCGACGATGTCGGTCACCTCACCCAGGCCGCGCACGAACAGGGCCGTGGGCTCCACGATGGGGGTTCTGACGCCGTGGTAGCCCCAGCGCTGCATCACCGACTGCACACGCGCCTCCAACCACTCCCACTTCGCACTGTCGGGCGGCAGGAGATCGTTCATCCCCTTGACGCCGGCAATTCGCTCAACCATATCGGCGCTCGATGTACTGTTCCACCAGGGTTTGGAATTCCTGCACGATGCCTTCGCCGCGCAGGGTCATGGCTTTTTGGCCGTCAATAAAGACCGGGGCTGCGGGGGCTTCTCCTGTCCCGGGCAGGCTGATGCCGATGTCGGCATGCTTGCTCTCGCCAGGGCCATTCACGATGCAGCCCATCACCGCCACCTTCAGGCCCTCCACACCGGGGAAGCGCTCGCGCCACACCGGCATCTGGGCCCTCAGGTAATCGTCGATTTGCTTGGCCAGTTCTTGGAACGTGGTGCTGGTGGTGCGGCCACATCCCGGGCATGCGGTGACGCTGGGGTTGAACTGGCGCAGTCCCAAGGCCTGCAGAATTTCCAAGGCGACCACCACCTCTTGGGTGCGCGACTCACCAGGCTGCGGGGTCAGGCTCACCCGAATCGTGTCTCCGATGCCTTCTTGCAAGAGCACACTCAGGGCGGCCGCAGATGCCACGGTGCCGCGGGTGCCCATGCCCGCCTCCGTCAGGCCGAGGTGCAGGGCGTAGTCGCAGCGATCAGCCAGGGCGCGGTACACACTGATGAGGTCTTGCACCCCGCTGACCTTGCAGCTGATGATGATTTGGTTGGGGTCCAGCCCAATGTCGCGCGCCAAGTCGGCCGATTGCAGAGCGGACCGCACCAACGCGTCGTACATCACCTGCCGTGCATCCCACGGATGAGCGCGCCGGGCGTTGTCGTCCATCAGCTCGGCCAAGAGCTCCTGGTCCAGGCTGCCCCAGTTCACCCCGATGCGCACGGCCTTGTGCCCGTGGCGTATGGCAGCTTCCACCATCATGGCGAACTGCTTGTCCTTCTTGTCGCCCTTGCCCACGTTACCGGGGTTGATTCGGTACTTGCTCAGCGCCTGAGCGCATTCAGGGAAGTCGGTGAGCAGGCGGTGCCCGTTGTAGTGGAAGTCGCCCACCAAGGGCACGGCCAAACCCATCTTGTCGAGCTGCTCCCGAATGGCCGGCACAGCCGCAGCGGCCTCGGGCGTGTTCACCGTGATGCGCACCAGCTCAGAGCCGGCCTGGGCCAACTCCTTGACCTGGATGGCCGTCTCGATCACGTCCACGGTGTCGGTATTGGTCATCGACTGGACCCGGACCGGCGCATCCCCGCCGATGGTGAGAACATGGTCGCCGGTGCGCACCTGCGCCTGGCGGCGCGGGCGGCGCTGGGCCTGCGCCATGGGGATGGGCGCTTCAGAAAGCGATGAATCGGCACTGTTGGCGGCCGTGGCGGCTTGCGTGTTCATGTGTGGGACTCCCGCGGGATCAGGCCTGTGGCCGGTTGGCTGGCCAGGCGCTGCGGATGTTCAGGGCAGGTCAACATCGGCCACATTGTTGCGCTGCAGCTCGTCGAGCGCCACACGGCGGCCCTGCCAGGTGACATCGGTACCTGCCGCATTGCCCACCCGCATCCTCAGGGGCCGGCTGCCATCAAGCCCGACCCGTTCGCCGCTGCGCAATAAGCGCGACAGCAGCACCACGCCCTTGGCGTCGGTGACCTGCACCCAGCTGTCCTGTCGAACGCTGACCTGCAAAGCAGCCGCTGCATCGGACGTCGCAAGCCCCGAGGCCTGGGCCTGTGCAGGCGGCACCACAACAGGGGTGGATGCAGCGACCGGGGCGGGTGCTGGCAGGGCAGCGGCCTGGGGCGCCGATGCGGCTGCGGGACTGTCCGCCGCTGCACCGGCTGCACCGGCGGCCGTCGCATCGCCTGAACTCGACGGTGCGGAGGCTTCGGCCGACGCCGGCTCAGCCGCCGCGGGCACCACCACCTCAGGCTCGCGCGCGGCTTGGGGTGCTGGCATCCAAGTGTCCAGGGGCAGCAGGGCCAAGACGCCCGCGGCCAGCAGGATGCCGGCCACCCCGAGCCGGACCGGTGTGATCACGCCCCACGAGGCGCCCGATCTGTCCATCGGCGCCAAACGCGGTGCGGGCCGCGGCAGCGTCGTGTCAGCATTCACAGGCGCATGCCGCAACACGGAACGAAGAGGCTCCACGACCGGCCCAGGCAAGGCCTGCAGCACGGGCTGAGGGTCCAAATCCAGGTGTCGGCACAAACGCTGGGCCAGCGCCCGGACAAAGGTGCGGTCGCCCACCTCGTCCCAGCGGGCCTCCTCGAAGGCTTGCAGCCGACGTTCGGAGATCTTCAGCAGGATGGACAGGTGCTGCAGGCTTTGGCCGCGGGCTTCGCGGGCCGCGCGCACCACCGATGCAGGCGTTGCGCCATCGGCCAGGCCGCTTGGCGCGGTGCCGGTGGACAAGGGATCAGTCATGGATCGCCCTTCGCTGCGCCGCCCAGGACTGCGGCGCGTTCGGAAACTGCCGACGCATCCGCTGCAACAAGTCATCCGCCGCCCGGCGATCCCCGAGGCCATGCTCGACCTGCGCACCCAGCCACAGGGATTGCGCATTCAGCCAAGCGGCCTGCTCATTGACGCGACGGATGTAGACCGCAGCTTGTTCAAAACGGCCCTGGCGCGCCAAGAGGTGGGCCAGGTTGACCGCGAGCGCCGGTTGGCTGGGGTCGCGCTCAAAGGCCTGGCTGAGCAGGCCAATGGCCTGCTCTTCTTGCCCGGCCATGGCCAAGCACACGCCCTGCGCCAGCCGCGTTTTGGCATGGTCGGTGTACAGGGCCTGCTGAAGGGCTTGGCCCAAGGCTGCTTGAGCCTGCGTGTAGCGCTCGCGCTGGCACAGGAACCAGCCCTGGTTGTGCAGGATGGCGCCGTCATGCGGCGCCAGCGCCACGGCACGCTCGAAACTGTGCTGCGCCGTCTCGAATTGGCGCAGGCTGGCATAAATGAGACCGCGCAGGTTCCAACCATCTGCCAGTTCGGGATAGGTGCTCAAGGCCTGCTTGAGCTCGTCCAGGGCCGTGGTGAGCTGCCCCTGCGAAAAATAGGCCGACGCCAGCTCCAGGCGCACGCGCGCGCGGCGTTCGGCTTCGCTTTGGTCTGAAGCGGTTCGAAGTTCAGCGCCAACCGCGCCGGACATCGGCACCGTGCCGGCCAGCACCGCCTGAATCGTCGGGGGCGAGCACAAGGCCAGGGCGCAGCACAGCGCGGCAGAAGCCCTGAACCAGCGGCGATCTCCACGCGGGCTTTTCATGGGGTCTCGGCTTGCACCTTCACGGGAAAGGACGCACGGTCGGCCAGGCGAAGCTGCACCCGGGTGCGGTCTTGCACCTCGCCGGCGAGTTGGCCGCAGGCGGCCTCAATGTCGTCCCCGCGGGTCTTGCGTATGGTGGTCACGATCCCCCCATTCTGTAGCACATCGGCAAACGCCACCACCCGCTCGCGGGGGGACCGTTTGAGGCCCGAGGCTGGGAACGGGTTGAACGGGATCAGGTTGAACTTGCACGGTACCTGGCCCCGCACCAGGTCGAGCAGCGCGCGGGCCTGGTCAGGATGGTCGTTGACCCCATCGAGCATGCAGTACTCGAAGGTGATGAAGTCTCGTGGCGCGGCAGCCAAGTAGGCCTTGCACGCAGCCAACAGCTCGGCCAGGGGGTACTTGCGGTTCAGCGGCACGAGGTGATCGCGCAAGTCGTTGTCCGGGGCATGCAGGCTCACCGCCAAGGCCACGGGGCAGTCGACCATCAAGCGCTCGATCATCGGCACCACGCCTGAGGTGCTGACCGTCACCCGCCGGCGGGACAAGCCATATCCATGGTCATCCAACATGACCTTCAAGGCCGGCACCAAAGCGCTGTAGTTTTGCAGGGGTTCACCCATCCCCATCATCACCACGTTGGTGATGGCCCGCTCCCCATCTGGCAAGGCCAAACGGCGCCGCAACTGGTGTTCGGCGTGCCACAGCTGCGCCAGGATCTCGCCGGTGCTCAGATTGCGGCTGAAGCCCTGATGCCCGGTGGAACAAAAGCGGCAGGCCACGGCACAGCCCGCTTGAGAAGAGACACACAAGGTGCCACGGTCGTCTTCGGGGATGAAGACCGTCTCGATGGCATTACCGGCCCCGACATCAAAGAGCCATTTGACCGTGCCGTCTCGCGAGACCTGCTCGCTGACCACCGTCAACGGCAACACGGCCGCTTGCCCCTGCAGCTTGTCGCGCCAGGACTTGGCCAGATCGGTCATCTGCGCCACGTCGGCCACGCCGCGCTGGTGGATCCAGCGAAAAACTTGGGTCGCCCGAAAGGGCTTCTCCCCCTGCTCAACGCACCAGCGGGTCAGGCCATCGCGGTCGAAGTCGAGCAGGTTGATCATGGGGTATCAGCCCCGCCAAGGACAGCGCCGGGGATACCGGCGCCAACCGTCAGCGGCTGTAAACGTTCATGCCCGGGAAGAAGAAGGCAACCTCGGCAGCCGCCGTTTCGGGCGCATCAGACCCGTGCACCGCATTGGCATCGATGCTGTCAGCAAAGTCAGCGCGGATGGTGCCCTTGTCGGCCTTCTTGGGGTCGGTGGCGCCCATGAGTTCGCGGTTCTTGGCAATCGCGCCCTCGCCCTCAAGCACCTGGATCATCACCGGGCCCGAGATCATGAAGTCGACCAAGTCCTTGAAGAAGGGGCGCGCCTTGTGCACCGCGTAGAACTGCTCGGCTTCACCGCGCGACAGGTGGGCCATCTTGGCCGCCACCACCTTCAGGCCTGCGCCCTCAAAACGGGCGTAGATCTGTCCGATCACATTCTTGGCCACAGCATCGGGCTTGATGATGGACAGGGTGCGTTCGATCGCCATTTTTTCTTCTCCGGGTAGAAATTGAGCAAAGCTTTGCAGTTTAGTTCATCAGCGCCCGCGTCGGCCCCGACCGCCCTTTCCGCGGCCCAGGTTTGCGTCAGCGCCGATGTAGCCCACGGCCGTGCGCATGGGATCGGGCTGCGCGGGGGCTTTGGCCCCACCGGACTTTGCGCCGCCCGACTTGCCGCCCGGTCGGCCTCCCCGGCCTGAACCGCCCCCACCTGAGGCTGCGCCCTTGCCGCGCCCGGCGGGCTTGTTCGGGCCACCGGCCTCGGCTGCACCCGGCCCCTTGGGCCGTCCACCGCCACCGCCTGCGCGACCACCCCGCCCACCACGGCCACCACCACCGCCGCCGGCGGCACCCTTGCCCACAAAGCGCTTGTCGAAGGTTTGCTGCAAAGGGCTGGGAATCGGACCGTTGTCGTCGACGTCGTCTTCCGGCACGTCATCGGCAAAATCGCCGTGGGCCGGGACGCGGCGCGACTCTTGCATCGCCCGCTTGTCATAGGTCTGCTGCAGCGGATTGGGAATGGGCCCGTCCTCGCCATATTCACGGCGCGGCTTGCGCTGCGCCTCCTTGAGTGCCCGCTGGTCAAAGGTCTGCTGCAAGGGGTTGGGGATCGGACCGTCATCGCCATACTCCCGCTTGGGTCGGCGCTGCTGCTCCTTGAAGGCCCGCTTGTCGAAGGTCTGCTGCAAGGGGTTGGGGATGGGCCCGTCCTCGCCACGCTCACGCCGCTCGCGATCGCGCCTCGGGGGAGCATCAGGCCGGCGCTCGGCGGTTCGCGGCTCGCGCCCTGGGCCGCCAGGGCCCGCCTCACGGCCCTTGCGACCCCGCTGGGTGCCCCGGCCGTTGTCCTGACCGCGGCTTCGTGTGCCCGTGAGCTGCTGCAACTGCAGCACATCGCGCTCGTCCAGATCGGCCCAGGCACCGCGCTTGAGCCCCCTGGGCAGCACAACGCAACCGTAGCGGATGCGGATCAAGCGGCTGACCGTCAGGCCCACGGCATCGAACAGGCGGCGCACCTCGCGGTTGCGTCCTTCGTTGAGGACCACCCGATACCAGTGGTTGACGCCTTCGCCACCACCGTCCTCAATGCTCAGAAATGCCGCAGCCTGTCCCTCGATCTCTACCCCTTGCAGCAGGCGCTCGCGGCCCGCTTCATCCAGGCGACCCAAGACGCGGACCGCATACTCGCGTTCGACGCCGAAACGGGGGTGCATGAGCTGGTTGGCCAGTTCACCGGAATTGGTGAACAGCAACAGGCCCTCGGTGTTGAGGTCTAGACGTCCCACCGACTGCCACTTCCCTTGGGGCAGGCGCGGCAGGCGCCGGAACACGGTGGGGCGCTGTTGCGGGTCATCGTGGGTGACCACCTCGCCCACGGGCTTGTGATAAGCCAAGACGCGAGGACGCCCCTGGCGCAGGCGAATGCGCACCGGCTTGCCGTCGATTTGCACACGGTCACCGTGGCTGATGCGCTGCCCCGTGTGCGCCGCCTCCCCGTTGACCGTCACACGGCCGCTTTCAATCATGGCTTCCAGGTCTCGGCGCGAACCCAGCCCGGACTGGGCCAGGACCTTGTGCAGCTTGGGCGCATCGGGGTCCGGCGCCAGAACTCGGCGGTAGCCGCCCTCGGACTCGTCAGCGGCCGAGCCTTCAGGCCCCTGTGCAGCGGCCGCAGCGGCCCAGGCGCCGCCCTCTTCGGCGTCGGCCTGCGCATCGTCTGCGGCTTCGGGCAGCACGTCCGCTGGCGCGATGGGTGCCGGCACCAAGGCCGCCGTCCCGTGATCAATGACCTGCCCGGCATCCGGGTTGTCCAGGCCAGGCCCATCGGCCGGGCCTTGCGCATCGTAGGCCCCAGAGACCACTTCATTGAACAAGGCCGCCGCGACCTCGCGCACCGCCGGGTCTATGGCAGCAGCAGCCCGCGGGCCTGAACCCGAGCCTGGGAGCCGAGCTTCGCCGCCGTCGAGGCCCTCGGCACCCGATTCGCCCCCCTCAGCACCCGCACCGCGCTTGTGGCGGTTGCGACGGCGGCGCCGAGGCTTGCCCGCCCCATCGCCACGGTCGCCGATTCCTTCGGAGGCGTGTCCCGCTTCACCGGCTGAGGCCTGAGGCCCCTGTTCCGGTTCAGCACCGGGGGGAGTGCCGGGTTGGTCAGGCAAGTCGTTCATGGATGGCGCGTGTCCTCAGACACGGGGGGTTGATCGGTGATGGGGGCCTCAGCCGGGGCCGTGGTCGGCTCGGGTTCAGCCGCTTCTGGTTGGGGCTCGGTTGGGGCCGCTTCTGTTGAAGGCTCGGCCAGGGGCGCCTCGAGCGCGGCGGCGGCTGCCAAGGCCTGTTCGGCCGCTTCCAAAGGCAGGAGACCCTGCTCGGAACCGCTGAGCAGGTCGGGGTCGGGTGCAGGCAAGGCCTGACCCGCGGGGACGCCGCCCTCCAGCAGGGGCAGGTCTTGCAGCCCACCCAAGCCCAGATCGTCGAGGAACTGCTTGGTGGTCGCGTACAAGGCGGGCCGGCCAGGCGCCTCGCGGTGGCCAATCACCTCGATCCAGCCACGGTCTTCAAGTTGCTTGACGATGGGGGTGGCCACGGTGACCCCTCGGATGTCTTCGATATCGCCACGCGTCACCGGCTGACGGTAGGCGATGATGGCCAGGGTTTCCATGACGGCACGGGAGTATCGGGGCGGCTTTTCCGGGTGCAGGCGGTCCAGGAAGTGGCGCATGTCGGCCCGGCTTTGAAAGCGCCAGCCCGAGGCCAGTTCGACCAACTCCACCCCACGGTCCGTCCAATCGGACTGCAGGGAGAGCAGGAGCTCGCGCAGCTGGGGTGCTTCGAGTTGGTCCTCGAACAAGGCCTTGATGTCGCGCAGGGCCATGGGCTGCTGGGCGCACAACAAGGCCGTCTCGAGTACCCGTTTGGCTTCGATGGTGTCCATATCGGGGAGCCTGCCTTCTGGGGCGGGCCGTTCATCAGGGTGAGGCCGGGCAACGGTGCCACGGACTGGGGTTCAAGGTCACGGCCACTGGGGCCTGTATCGGCTTGGGGGTCGCAGGGCGCTGCTGGCGCCGAATCGACCGGCACGGCGCGGGGTGTGTTCCGCGGTTC
>RGEP01000321.1 GCA_009918225.1 Betaproteobacteria bacterium
CACCGTTTACCCCTGACAGTACGTATAGCGCTCAGTACCTGAACAAGTCCGGTACGGATGCCTACCGTGATCTGTCGCTGTTCTACGGTGCCAGGGCACTGCCGACCACGATTGACGTGATGGGAACTGACCATGTGCCCGTTGCTACTGAGAGCAGGCCGGCACGCTTGACCGCAGAGCTGGCGCTGACCAAGGGATCGGTTTCAATTGCAGCGGGTGCGCTGACGGTGAACGGCGTAGCACTGCCGGCGCGCCAGGCCACAATCAGCTCGGTTGAGGACGTGGCCGCCCTGATCAATGACGCCCTTAGTGGGGCGCGCACGGGGGCCAGTGCCGCACAGCTGACGGCCCTGCAAGGCATAACAGCTGGCGTTCGTGACGGCGTGCTGGAGATCACCCGGCCGGCCAATGCCGGCGCTGCTGGCAAGCTGGGCCAGATTGAAGTTGGATTTGGCGCCTCGGGCGACCCCCAGCTGCTGGGAAAACTCGGATTCCGTTCAGCAGCCTACCTTGACGGCACCCTTCCAGAAGACCTGATGGTGTTCACCACCGGCTCGGGTGATGTGAAGGTCGCCGCATCTTTTTCGGGTGCGCCGTTTGACGTCGCCCAGCGCCGCGAAAGCCTGAGGGGAAACACGCTTCAGGTGACCTTCACCGCTGCCAACCGCTATCGGATCGTTGATACCAAGACCGATACCGTGCTCGCTGAGCGCAGCTACACGCCGAATTCGACGATCGAGTATCAGGGTCTGAAGGTCTCCTTTAGTGCAGCGCCAGCAGCCGGTGACACCTACACGCTGGACGGCAACCAGGATGGCCGGGGTGACAACGGCAATGCACTGCGCTTGGTGGCGCTGGAAACCAAACCGGTGGCGGGGCCGGGCGGTACCCTGTCAATCGGGCAAACGTACCTGGACCTGTTAGACCAAATTGGCAATGTGACGCAGCAGTCTCAGGTGGCCACCAAGGCTCTTGAGGTGATTCGGCAGCAGGCCGTTGAGGCGCGCGAATCGGTTTCAGGCGTCAACCTCGACGAAGAGGCTGCCAGCTTGATCCGCTTTCAGCAGGCCTACCAAGCGGCTGCGAAGTCTATGCAGGTGGCGTCTCAATTGTTTGACGCTGTACTGCGCATCTAACGACGCACAGCCATGAAAATCTCCACGAACCTCTTCTTTGACCGGGCCAGCTCCCAGATTACCGCTGGCCAGAAGCAGCTGGCTGAAGTGCAGGTGCAGTTGGCCAGTGGCAAGAAGATCAACAACGCCAGTGAGGCGCCTGAGCAGGCTTCCACGCTGCAGCGGCTGCGAACCCTTATCCAACAGCAGGAAAGCTTCCAGCGAAACATTGATTTGGTCAACGAGCGGCTGCAAACCCAGGATGCTTCGCTCAGCGGTGTGAATGACCTGATGCAGCGGTTGCGCGAGTTGTCCATCCAGTACACCAACGGAACGCTGGGTGCAGATCAGCGGCGCATCGCAGCCATTGAGGTGCGCGGCATACGGGAGCAGGTGCTCTCGCTGGCCAATACGGTAGATTCCACCGGCAAAGCTCTGTTTGCCGGCTCACGCGTTCAGGCTCCTGCCTTCAGTGCGGGTGGCGTATACCTGGGTGATCAAACACCCAGCGGCGCTCCCGTCGGTTCGTCTCGGCTGGCACAAAGCCACCGTGCCGGGGACGACGTCTTTGTTGACGTGATTCGCAAGACGCCGGGCCAGCCCGATAAAGCGGTTGGCTTCTTTAAGGTCATCGATGACCTGGCCAACGCCCTTGAAACCAACGACCTGGATGCGGCCCGAAGGGGGATTGACGAAGTCAACATCATTCACCAGGGTGTTTCCCTGGCGCAGGCCGACATCGGTGCCGACCTGAATTTGGCCGACTCTCAGAGCAACGTGCTGCGTGAGCAGTTGCTGCAACTCAAGAGTTTGCAATCTGACATGCAGGATGTGGACTATGCAGAGTCGGTCAGCAAGATGCAAAAGCAGATGCTGGCGCTGGAGGCTGCGCAGAGCAGCTTCGCCAAGATTTCAGGCCTGAGCCTGTTCCAGTACCTGTAAGCCCCTGAGCCATGGCCACCACCAGCACCAACTTCATCGGTACCTTGGGCGCGGGCTCCGGTATCGACATCAAGGCCTTGGCCCAAAGCTTGGTGGACGCCGAAAAAGCACCTAAGGCCGAGGTCATCCAAAAGCGCATTGACAAGAACCAGACGCGCATCTC
>RGEP01000322.1 GCA_009918225.1 Betaproteobacteria bacterium
AAGCCTCGTGCTTCGACGGCCACTACATCACAGGAGATGTGAGCGCCGGGGACTTCGCGGCCATGGCGGCCCAGCGCAAGGCCCAGGGCGAAGAAGACGAGGGCCCTGGCCGTGGTCGCTTGACCCTGCCCAATGCCGCTGAACAGGAGGGTGCGTGATGAGTGCGTCGGATAGCCCCTGGGGCAACACCCGGCTGCCCGCCGATGTCCGGCTCGATACCCTGGCCGTACGCGAAGGCTTGCCCCCGTCGCAGTGGGGTGAAAACGCCGAGGCGCTGTTTCTGACCAGCAGCTTTGTCCACCCCAGCGCCGAGGTGGCCGCCAGGCGCTTCGCCAACGAAGAAGAAGCCTTCGTCTACACCCGTTTCTCCAACCCCACCGTCAGCATGATGGAGCGGCGCCTGGCGGCACTCGAGGGCACGGGCGCTTGCATCGGCACCTCCAGTGGGATGGCCGCGGTGATGTTGTTGGTCATGGGCCTGCTCAAGGCAGGCGACCATGTGGTGTGTTCCCGCAGCGTGTTTGGCTCCACCATCAAACTCTTGCAGGGCGAGTTCGGCAAGTTCGGCGTGCAAAGCAGCTTCGTGTCGCAGACCGACGTTGATGAGTGGAAGCGGGCCATTCAGCCCAACACCAAGCTCTTGTTTGCCGAGACGCCCAGCAACCCGCTGACCGAAGTGTGTGACATGGCGGCCTTGGCCGACATCGCCCGCAGCGCGGGTGCTTGGCTGGCCGTGGACAACTGCTTTTGCACGCCCGCCCTGCAACGGCCGGTGGACTACGGCGCCGATCTCGTCATCCATTCCGGCACCAAGTACCTCGACGGCCAGGGGCGCGTCGTGGCCGGTGCCGTGTGTGGGTCCTCTGAACTGGTGGAAGAGCGCTTCGTGCCGGTCATGCGGTCGGCGGGCATGAGCCTGTCGCCCTTCAATGCGTGGGTGGTGCTCAAGGGCATGGAAACCTTGAGCATCCGCATGCAGGCCCAAAGCGCGCGTGCGCTGGCCCTGGCACAGTGGCTGGAAGCGCAGCCCCAGGTGGCGCGCGTGTACCACCCCGGGCTGGCATCCCACCCCCAGCACGCACTGGCCATGCGGCAGCAAAACGGCTGTGGCGGCGCCGTGGTCAGCTTTATTGTGAAGGGGCAGGGCGCTGCAGCGGCCCGGGCGAACGCATTCGCCACCATTGATGCCACGCGCGTGTGCTCCATTACCGCCAACTTGGGCGACACCAAGACCACCATCACCCACCCGGCCAGCACCTCGCACGGGCGCTTGACCGAGGCCCAGCGCGAAGCCGCGGGCATCACGCAGGGCATGATCCGCGTGGCCGTGGGCCTTGAAGACCTGGAAGACCTCAAGGCCGACCTGGCCCGTGGCCTGGAGCGCTTGAGCTGAAGATGACCCGTCCCGTTCGAACCCGCATCGCACCGTCGCCCACGGGCTTCCTGCATCTGGGCACCGCCCGAACCGCCCTGTATTCCTGGGCTTATGCCCGGCACTTTGGCGGACAGTTCATCCTGCGGATTGAAGACACCGATGTGGCGCGTTCCACGCAAGCATCCGTCGATCAGATCCTGCAATCCATGCATTGGTTGGGCCTGGACTACGACGAGGGCCCGGTCTTTCAGATGCAGCGGCTGCAGCGCTACCACGAGGTGGTGGAGCAGATGATCGCAGCGGGCACCGCCTACCGGTGCTGGTGCACACCAGCCGAGCTCGATGCCATGCGCGAACAGCAAAAGGCACGTGGCGAAAAGACCCGCTACGACGGACGTTGGCGGCCCGCACCCGGCAAGGTGCTGCCCACGCCGCCTGAGGGCGTGAAGCCGGTGGTGCGCTTTGCCAACCCGCTGCAGGGCGTGGTGAGCTGGGAAGACCTGGTCAAGGGCCCGATCAGCATCTCCAACGAAGAGATCGACGACCTCATCATCCTTCGGCCTGCACCCGACGACGCGCCTGCGGGCTCATTGGGCGGCCAGAAGCTGAGCAAGCGGCGTGGCGCGGTGAGCGTGACGGCCTATGAGGAAGCGGGCTACCTGCCCGAGGCCATGCTGAACTACCTGGCCCGGCTTGGATGGAGCCACGGTGACGATGAGCTGTTCAGTGCCCATCAGATGGTGCAGTGGTTTGACGGGTCGCATCTGGCCAAGAGCCCAGCCCAGTGGGACCCCGCCAAGCTGGCTTGGGTGAATGCGCACTACATCAAGCA
>RGEP01000323.1 GCA_009918225.1 Betaproteobacteria bacterium
GCGGAGTTCAACCGCCCGGGCCACACCATCGTGGACCACCACACCTATGTGTTCTTGGGTGATGGCTGTTTGATGGAAGGCATCAGCCACGAAGCCTGCGCCCTGGCCGGGGCCTGGAAGCTCGACAAGCTGATCGCGCTGTATGACGACAACGGCATCTCGATTGACGGCCAGGTGGCCCCTTGGTTTGTGGACAACACGGCGCAGCGTTTTGCGGCTTATGGCTGGAACGTGATCGGCCCGGTAGATGGACACAACACCGATGCGGTGGACCAGGCCATCGCACAAGCCAAGAAGGCGCAGGGCGGCAAGCCCAGCCTCATCATTTGCAAGACCAGCATTGGCAAGGGGTCGCCCAACCGCGCCAACACCGCCAAGGCCCACGGTGAGCCTCTGGGTGGTGAAGAGATCAAGCTCACGCGCCAGGCCCTGGGCTGGGCGCATGAGCCCTTCGTGATTCCGCAAGAAGCCTACGAGGGCTGGAACGCTCACCTGTGCGGCGCAGAAGCCGAGGCGATGTGGAACGAGCGCTTCAGCGCCTACGCCAAAGCGCATCCGGCCGAGGCCGCCGAGTTCGCCCGGCGCATGGCAGGTGACTTGCCCGCCGACTTTGCCGAGATGGCCGAGGCCTTGGTGGGCGATGTGCACGACAAGGCTGAAACCGTGGCCAGCCGCAAGGCCAGCCAGATCGCACTGGAGCACTTCACCGCGCGCCTGCCCGAGCTGTTGGGCGGCAGCGCCGACCTCACCGGGTCCAACCTGACGCAAACCAAGGCCACCCCCGCTTTGCGCGTGGACGCGAAGACCGGCGCGGTGCTCAAGGTCAAGGTGGGCGAAGGCGAGGCGGCACGCGAGGTGCTGGGCCGGCACATCAACTACGGCGTGCGCGAATTCGGCATGGCCGCCATCATGAACGGCGTGGCCCTGCACGGCGGCTACATCCCCTACGGCGGCACCTTCCTGACCTTCAGCGACTACTCGCGCAACGCCATCCGCATGGCCGCGTTGATGAAGCAGCGGGTGATTCATGTCTTCACACACGACTCCATCGGCCTGGGCGAAGACGGTCCCACCCACCAAAGCGTGGAGCACGCGGCCAGCCTGCGTTTGATTCCGGGCCTGGATGTATGGCGGCCCTGCGACACCACCGAAACCGCAGTGGCCTGGACCATGGCGCTGATCAACCGCAACCGGCCCAGCGCCCTGCTTTTGTCGCGCCAGAACCTGCCCTACGCACCCAAGAACCAGGCCGACCTGATCACACGCGGTGCCTACGTGCTGGCCGAGCCCGAAGAAGTGGGGCTGAAGAAGAAGCCGCAAGCCGTGATCATCGCCACCGGCTCAGAAGTGCAACTGGCCCTGCATGCGCAGACCGAATTGGCGCGGCTGAAGATCGCGGTGCGCGTGGTCTCCATGCCCAGCACGACCGTGTTCGACCGGCAAGACGCCGCCTACAAGGCCGAGGTGTTGCCCGCCGGCGTGCCGCGCGTGGCCGTGGAGGCCGGCGTGACGGACTTCTGGTGGAAGTACGGCTGTTCCGCCGTGCTGGGCATCGACAGCTACGGCGAATCCGCGCCGGCTGGCGTGCTGTTCAAGCACTTCCACTTCACCACCGAGAACCTGGTGGCCACGGTGCGCAAGGTGTTGGGGCGCTGACAGGCTTGCCGCAGCATGAGCACCAGTTGAGCACACGCCGCAGCCCCAACCACGTCCACCACTCAACCTCATTTTTTTACTGACCCTGGAGCAAGAACATGACGATCAAAGTCGGCATCAATGGCTTTGGCCGCATCGGCCGCAATGTGTTGCGGTCGGCGGTGCTGAACTTCCCCGACATCGAAGTGGTGGGCATCAACGACCTGTTGGAACCCGACTACCTGGCCTACATGCTGAAGTACGACAGCGTGCACGGTCGCTTCAAGGGTGAGGTGTCCATCGAGGGCAACACCCTGATCGTCAACGGCAAAAAGATCCGCTTGACCGCCGAGCGCGACCCGGCGGCCCTGAAGTGGGGCGAGGTAGGCGCTGATGTGGTGATCGAGTCGACCGGCCTGTTCTTGGACAAGGCCAGTGCGGAAAAGCACCTGGCCGCCGGCGCCAAGAAGGTGATCATGTCGGCGCCGTCCAAGGACGACACGCCGATGTTTGTGTACGGCGTGAACCACGGCACCTACAAGGGCGAGGCCATCGTCTCCAACGCCTC
>RGEP01000324.1 GCA_009918225.1 Betaproteobacteria bacterium
GGGTGGGCCTGATCTCCATGGGTGCCCTGTACCACCTGATCCCGCGCATGTTCGGCCAAACGAAGATGCACAGCACCCGGGCCATCGAACTGCACTTCTGGGTGGCCACCATCGGCATCGTCTTGTACATCGCCGCCATGTGGATCGCGGGCGTGATGCAAGGCCTGATGTGGCGCGCAGTCAATCCGGATGGCACGCTGGCCTGGAGCTTCGTCGAGAGCGTGAAGGCTTCCTTCCCCTTCTATGTGATCCGTTTGGGTGGCGGTGTGCTGTACCTGGCCGGCATGCTGATCATGGGGTGGAACGTGGTGATGACCGTACGGGCTGGACGCCCACAAGCCGTTGCGATTCCGCTGCGCTTGGCACACGCTTGAAGGAATGAACATGGACGCCAGTACCAAGCCCACCGGTCACGAGCGGATCGAGACCAACAGCCTGTTGATGATCGTGCTCATCTTGCTGACCGTGGCGGTCGGCGGCATGGTGGAGATCATCCCCTTGTTCTTCCAACGGTCCACCACCCAGGCGATCGAGGGTCTTCAGCCCTACACCGCCTTGCAGCTTGCCGGCCGTGACATTTATGTGCGCGAGGGTTGCTACAACTGCCACTCGCAAATGATTCGGCCCTTCCGTGCCGAAACCCTGCGCTATGGCTCTGCATCGGTGGCAGGCGAGTTTGTCTACGACCGGCCCTTCCAGTGGGGCAGCAAGCGAACGGGGCCCGACCTGCACCGCGTGGGGGGCAAGTACAACGACGAGTGGCACCGTCTGCACCTGATCAACCCCCGTGACTTGGTGCCCGAATCCAACATGCCGGCATACCCATGGTTGGAGACGGCTGCGGTGGACGCCGAGATCCTGCCGGCCAAGATGACGGCCTTGCGCACCCTGGGACATCCTTACACGGACGAGGACATCGCCGGCGCCATCAGCGCAGCCAAGGGCCGCAGCGAACTGGACGCGTTGGTGGCCTACCTGCAGGTGCTGGGCACGGCGCGCAAATAGACAGTCTCAGCGGAAGTTCGATATGGACATCATGGGCCCCTCAAAGGTGCTCATCCCATAAAAGGACAGGCTGACGATCAGGAACTTCAGAATGGGATCGTCCCGCAGCTTGTGCCACGCGCCCGACAGGGTCATGATTCCGTTGATCATCCCGCCCCAACTGGGCGCCAGCAGCACCAGAGAAAACAACATACCGATGCTTTGCGCCCAATCGGGCAGCGCGGTGTAGTGAAGATGGTGGGGGCCTGCCCACATGTACGTAAAGATCAAGGCCCAGAAGTGGACGATCGACAGGCGGTAGGAGTACACCGGCCGCTCGGCCTGCTTGGGGATGTAGTAATACATCATCCCCAGGAAGCCCGCTGTGAGGAAGAAGCCCACTGCGTTGTGGCCGTACCACCACTGCACCATCGCGTCCTGCACACCGGCATAGGCGCTGTAGCTCTTGGTCAGGCTCACCGGTATGGCCGCCGAGTTCACGATGTGCAGCAGGGCCACCGTCAAGATGAAGGCGCCGAAGAACCAGTTGGCCACGTAAATGTGCTGCACACGGCGTTGGGCCAGGGTTCCAAAGAACACGATGGCATAGGACACCCACACCACGGCAATCAACACGTCGATGGGCCACTCCAGCTCCGCATATTCCTTGCCACTGGTGACCCCCAAGGGCAGGCTCACAGCCGCCAGCAGGATCACCAACTGCCACCCCACAAAGGTGAACATGGCCAGCCCCGGCGCGAACAGACGCGTCTGGCAAGTGCGCTGCACCACGTGGTAGGAGGTCGCAAAGAGCGCACATCCCCCGAACGCAAAGATCACGGCGTTGGTGTGCAGCGGGCGCAGGCGGCCGTAGCTCAGCCACGGAACCCCAAAGTTCAACTCGGGCCAGGCCAACTGCGCGGCGATGAACACCCCCACGGCCATCCCAACCACGCCCCAAACCACCGCAGCCAGGGCAAACAGCCGCACGGTGCTGTCCGCATAGACCTCCCCCTGCGCCGGGACCGCTGTTGGTGCTTGTGTGGTCATGCCGCCCTCCTTCGCGAACAACTGAAATGCCTCAAGGTTTCAGATTGTTTCGACTCACCTTCGGGTTGGCCTTGATCTTCATCAAGCCCGGTCCTCCAAGATGCGCACGCCTTCGCGCTCAAGCTCTTCAAACTGATCGCGGTGCACGGCCCAACCGA
>RGEP01000325.1 GCA_009918225.1 Betaproteobacteria bacterium
TTTGATTTTGCGCGTGCAGGCCGCGCACCCGCACCTCCAGGCCCGAGGGCGTCAGGCGCAGGCGGTCGCCCACCCGCACACGGCCGCTGACCGCGCGGCCTCGGGGCCCCCGCTGCGGTTTCCATCCCGCCCAGCCCCCCGTATTCGGAGACCCGCGCATGATCGTCGGCACCGCCGGCCACATCGACCACGGCAAGACCTCCCTGGTCAAAGCCCTGACCGGCATCGATGCCGACCGCCTCAAGGAAGAAAAGGAACGCGGCATCACCGTGGACCTGGGCTTTGCCTACCAGGCGCAGGCCGATGGCCAGGTCCTGGGCTTTGTGGACGTGCCTGGCCATGAAAAGCTGGTGCGCAACATGCTGGCCGGCGCCACCGGCATCGACCATGTGATGCTGGTGGTGGCGGCTGATGACGGGCCCATGCCGCAAACCCGCGAGCACCTGGCCATCCTGGACCTGTTGGGCCTGAACCGAGGTGTGGTCGCGCTGAGCAAGTGCGACCTGGTGGACGAGTCCCGGCTGCGGGAGGTTCAGCACGACATTGCCGGACTGCTGCGCGGCACCGCACTGGAACAGGCGCCCGTGCTGCCGGTTTCCAGCGTCAGTGGAGCGGGATTGCAAGCCCTCAAGGCCCACCTGGACCAAGCACGCTTGGCGGCAGCGCCTCGCGCCATGGACGGGCACTTTCGCTTGTCGGTCGACCGCAGCTTCACCTTGTCGGGCATTGGCACCGTGGTCACCGGCACCGCGGTCAGCGGCCGTGTGCGGGTGGGCGACCGCCTGCGCCTGACGCCCTCGGGCCTGGAGGTGCGGGTGCGCGGCCTGCACGCGCAAAATCAAAGCGCCGAGGAAGGCCATGCGGGCCAGCGTCTGGCCCTCAATTTGGTGGGCGCGGAAAAGCAGCAGATCCAGCGCGGCCATTGGTTGGTGCATGAAGACCTGCATGCGCCCACCCAGCGCCTGGCCGCGCGGCTGCGCCTGCTGCCCTCAGAAGCCAAGGCCCTGGCCCACTGGACCCCGGTGCACCTGCATTTGGGCGCTGAAGATGTGAATGCGCGCGTGGCCCTGCTCGAGGGCGGCAACTTGCCAGCCGGCGGCCAGGCCTGGGTGCAGTTCGACCTGGACCGCCCCATCGGCGCGCTGCGCGGCGACCGCTTCATCATTCGCGACCAATCGGCCCAGCGCACCTTGGGCGGCGGCCAGGTGGTCGATCCCTTCCCGCCCCCTACTCGGCGCCACCGCAGCCAGCTCATCCAGGCCCTCAAGGCCTTGGAAGCGCCCACACCGGCGGCCGCCTTGTCGGCCCTGCTGGCGCTGGAGTCGCCTTACGGCGTGGAGCGCCGCCCCTTCGCACAGGCCTGGAACCTGGTGCCGGCGGCCCTGCAGGAAGCCGAGCAAGCCGCTGCTGCGCAAACGCCCCTGGCCACGGTCGGCGACGGCAGCGCAGCCCTGTGGTTCGCCCAAGCGCAGCTGCAGCGCTACCAAGAGCGCATCACGGAGGCTTTGGGCGCGCACCACCGGCGCAACCCCGACAGCCCCGGCCTGAGCCAGGAACAACTCAGCCGCCAGGTGCGCGACAAGCCCACAGCGGTGGTGTTCGCTCAGCTGCTGGCGGGCCTGGTGCGCGAAGGCCGCCTGCAGCGTGCGGGGGCGGCCCTGGCGCTGGCCGGCCACGAAGCCACGCTGCAGGGCACGGAAAAGCTGATTTGGGAACGCCTGAAGCCGTGGCTGGACGAAGGAGGATTGGTACCGCCTCGGCTGAGCGAGTTGCTCGAGCGGGACCGCAACCTGCGCAAAGACCAGGTGCTGCGAACCTTGCAGCGGCTGCAACGCATGGGCAAGGTGCATCCGGTGGGTGCGGAGTACTGGTTCCAGACCGAGCAAATGCTGGGCCTGAGCCTACGGGCCAAGGCCCTGGCCGATGCCGACCCCAACCACCGATTGAACGTGCGCGACCTGAGGGAATCGGTGGGGGTGAGCCGCCACCTGTCGGTGCCTTTGGTAGAGTACTTTGATGAAATCGGTTTGACCGAGCGGGATGCGGTGGGGCGGCACTTCAAGCGCGACCCCCGCAAGATGTTCGGCGGCTGATGCGATTGCCGCAGGAGGCGGATCGTCCCCCGGTGGGGCGTCCGGTCTGCAAAACCGGGTGGGGCCGCTCAGCGGTCCCAGGTGGGTTCGACTCCCACC
>RGEP01000326.1 GCA_009918225.1 Betaproteobacteria bacterium
GGCGCCGTGCGCACCATCACCCTGAACCGTCCGAAGGCGCTCAACAGCTTCACCCTGCCCATGCACCACAGCCTGCGTTCGGCGCTGGAGCAGGCCGCGGCCACGCCCAGCGTGCGCTGTGTGGTGCTCACGGGTGCGGGCCGCGCGTTCTGCGCTGGGCAAGACCTGGCCGAGGTGACGGCACCCGATGCACCGCCAGTGGGTGACCTGGTGGCCGAGCACTACAAGCCCTTGGCCTTGCAGATCAGCCGCATGCCGGTGCCGGTGATTGCGGCGGTCAATGGTGTGGCCGCCGGTGCCGGAGCCAACCTGGCCATCGGGTGTGACCTGGTGGTGGCGGCTGAGTCGGCGTCCTTCATTCAGGCCTTCTCCAAGATCGGCCTGGTGCCGGACTGTGGGGGCACCTGGTTGTTGCCACGCTTGGTGGGCCGTGCCCACGCACTGGGCTTGGCACTCACGGCCCACAAGCTGTCCGCCAGCCAGGCCCAGGCCATGGGCTTGATTTGGCAATGCGTGCCGGACGCCGAGCTGATGCCCACCGTGCAAGCGTTGGCGGCCCAGTTGGCGGCCATGCCGGTGAAGGCCCTGGTGGCCACACGATTGGCCATGGATGCGGCACAAGGCCTGAGCTTGGAAGCGGCCTTGGCCGAAGAAGGCCGGCTGCAAGCCGGGTTGGCGGTGGCACCCGACAGCCAAGAGGGCATCGCCGCCTTTTTGGCCAAGCGTGCACCCGTGTTCACCGACCGCTGATCAGCCTTCGTTCAACCGCACACATGAGCACCCCCATCCCTGAAGACCCGGCTCGGCAGTTGGCGGCCCGCGTGCGTGAGGCCATGCTGCAGGGCGACCATGCCACCGCACACATGGGCATCGACATCACCGAGGTGGGCCCGGGCAGTGCCGTGGCCACCATGACCGTGCAGCGGTGGATGCTCAATGGGCATGCCACCTGCCATGGGGGCTTCATTGCCACCTTGGCCGACAGCGCTTTTGCCTTCGCCTGCAACGCCTACAACGAGGTGACGGTGGCCTCGGGCTTTGACATCAGCATCGTGGCACCGGCGCATGAAGGCGACGTGCTCAGGGCCGTTTGCTCGGAGCAGAACAAGACCGGCCGCACGGGCGTCTACGACGTCGAGGTTCGCAACCAAGCCCAACAGCGCATTGCCCTGTTCCGTGGGCGGTCGTACACCTTGAAGGGCAAGCCCGTGGTGGCTTGATGGCCATCACGCCAGCCACCGCTGCAGAACACCCATAGGCACTCGGGAGACTCAAGACCATGGTGGACATCCGCCCGCCCGCCCCCTCTGAACTGGATCCGATCGAGCGCGCCAGCCGCGATGAGATTGCGGCCCTGCAACTGCAGCGCCTGCGCTGGTCGCTGCAGCATGCCTATGACCATGTGCCGCACTACAAGCAGGCCTTCGATGCCCGGGGCGTGCACCCATCGGATTGCAAGTCGCTGGCCGATCTGGCCCGCTTTCCCTTCACCACCAAGCAAGACCTGCGCGAGCACTACCCCTTTGGCTTGTTCGCCGTGCCGCGTGAGCAGGTGGTGCGCATTCACGCCTCATCGGGCACCACCGGCAAGCCCACGGTGGTGGGCTACACCCGGCAAGACATCTCGAATTGGGCCGACCTTGTGGCCCGCTCGATTCGGGCCGCCGGGACGCGCCCTGGTGACATCGTCCATGTGGCCTACGGCTATGGGCTGTTCACCGGCGGCCTGGGCGCGCACTACGGCGTGGAGCGCCTGGGCTGCACCGTCATTCCCATGAGTGGTGGACAAACGGAAAAGCAGATCCAGCTCATCACCGACTTCAAGCCAAGGGTCATCATGGTGACCCCCAGCTACATGCAGGTGCTCATCGAGCACTTCCAGAAGATGGGCATGGACCCGCGTGAATCGTCGTTGCAGATCGGCATCTTCGGTGCCGAGCCCTGGACAGAGGCCATGCGCGCCGACATCGAGCGCAACGCCGACATCAAGGCGGTGGACATCTACGGTCTCAGCGAGGTCATGGGACCGGGTGTGGCCAGCGAGTGCGTGGAGACCCAGGATGGTCCTGTGGTGTGGGAAGACCACTTCTATCCCGAAATCATCGACCCCCAAACGGGCGAGGTGCTGCCCGATGGCTCCGAAGGTGAACTGGTGTTCACTTCCCTGACCAAAGAAGCCTTGCCCATCATC
>RGEP01000327.1 GCA_009918225.1 Betaproteobacteria bacterium
GATGCCGGCCACATGGGCCTTCATCGGCACGCCCGCGTCCATCAGGGCCAGGCAGCCGCCGCACACCGAAGCCATGGAAGATGAACCGTTGGACTCGGTGATCTCGGAGACCACGCGCAGCACATAGGGGAAGTCTTCCTTGCTGGGCAGCAGCGGCACCAGGGCCCGCTTGGCCAGGCGGCCATGGCCGATTTCGCGGCGCTTGGGGCTTCCCACGCGACCGGTTTCGCCGGTGGCAAAGGGCGGCATGTTGTAGTGGAACAGGAAGCGGTCGGTGAACTCACCGGCCAGGGCGTCAATCTTCTGAGCGTCTTGCTCGGTGCCCAGCGTGGCCACCACCAGGGCCTGGGTTTCACCACGGGTGAACAGGGCCGAGCCGTGTGCGCGGGGCAGCACGCTGTTGCGAATTTCGATGGGGCGAACCGTGCGGGTGTCGCGGCCGTCGATGCGCGGCTCACCGGCCAGGATCTGGCCGCGCACGATGCGCGACTCGATCTCGAACAGCAGGCCTTCAACCTTTACCGCGTCAAAGGCAATACCGTCGGCCTTGAGGCCTTCCATCACCGCGGCATAGGCGTCGCGGCAGGCTTGGGTGCGGGCCTGCTTGCTGCGGATCTGGTAGGCCGCACGCAGCTTGTCTTCGCCCAGGCCGGTGACCTTGGCGATGAAGTCTTCATCCTTTGCCGGCGCCTGCCAGTTCCACTCGGCCTTGCCTGCGTCGCGCACCAATTCGTTGATGGCGGCAATGGCAACATTGCCCTGCTCGTGGCCGTACACCACGGCGCCCAGCATCACCTCTTCGGTGAGCTGGTCGGCTTCGGACTCCACCATCAAGACGGCACTTTCGGTGCCGGCCACAACCAGGTCCAACTTCGAGTTGGCCAGTTCGGCCTTGCCCGGGTTCAGCACATATTCGCCGTTGATGTAGCCCACGCGTGCGGCCCCAATCGGACCGTTGAACGGAATGCCGGAAATCGACAGCGCGGCACTGGTGCCGATCAGCGCGGCGATGTCGGCCTGCACCTCAGGGTTCAGGCTCAGCACATGAACCACCACCTGCACTTCGTTGAAGAAGCCATCGGGGAACAGGGGGCGGATGGGACGGTCGATCAGGCGGCTGGTGAGCGTCTCGAGCTCGCTGGGGCGGCCCTCGCGCTTGAAGAAGCTGCCCGGGATACGGCCCGCTGCATAGGTCTTCTCGATGTAGTCAACGGTCAGGGGGAAGAAGTCTTGGCCGGCTTTGGCCTCGCTCTTGGCGACCACGGTGGCCAGCACCACGGTGCCGTCGATGTCGACCATCACCGCACCGCTGGACTGGCGCGCGATCTCGCCCGTTTCCATCGTGACGGTGTGGGGGCCCCACTGGAAGGTCTTGGTAACTTTGTTGAACAGGCTCATGCTTAGGCTCCGGTTGATGGCGCTGGCGGGGTTCCTCAACCTTCAGGCCCGGCCTTGTGCCGAGACGCTGAGGTTGCAGGGATGAGCTGAGCCCCGCTTCGCCGTTGCATTGCCGGACGCCCTGTGCGCGATGCCATTCCAGTGGGACTTGACCAAGCCCCCTTGGAATGACACATCGACAACACCCTTCGCGCCGGCTCCAAAAACGAAAGAAGCCTGCGCTGGACCGAAATCCAGCCAGGCTTCTGTTCGTCAATTCAGCATCACTTGCGCAGGCCGAGCTTCTGGATCAGGGCGACGTAACGGTCGGCGTCACGGTCCTTCAGATAAGCCAGCAAGCGCTTGCGTTGGTTGACCAAACGCAGCAGACCGCGCCGGCCGTGATGGTCCTTGGCGTGCTGCTTGAAATGGGGGGTCAGTTCGTTGATGCGGGCGGTGATCAGGGCCACCTGCACCTCGGGGCTGCCGGTGTCGTTGGCGCCACGGGCGTGGGCCTTGACGATATCGGCTTTGCTGATGTCGGCTGCGGACATGTTTTCCTCTGCAGTTTCCAGGATGAAATCCGAGCACCGCAGGGCCTGCGCAAAGCTCTCATAGGAGCCGGCTGCCACACGGGTTTCGGGCTTGAACTCGCGAACGCCAGTGAAACCGACCGGCGCCGTGGGTATGGCCCCTGGTTTCAGGAGCAGCTAGGATTGTACGGTAAATCCGGTGGGAGGGGGCAGGGCCCCAGGCCTAGGCCAAACCGGCCTTCAGGCGGCGCACGCCTTCCAAGAGGCGCTGTGGGTCTTG
>RGEP01000328.1 GCA_009918225.1 Betaproteobacteria bacterium
TTGAAGGGCACGGCGGTGGCCAAGGGCGTGGTGAACAGGTTGGACAGGGTGATGACGATCTTGTGGGCATTGCCCTTGTCACCCTTGACATCCAAGAACCCTTCGGCCCCGGCGCCGCCCGACTTGTTGAGCACCACCATGGGCTGCTTCATCAGGTTGTGCTTGGTGACCACGCCTTGAATGAAGCGGGCCATCTGGTCAGCGCCGCCACCGGTGCCGGCCGGCACCACGAACTCGACGGGTTTGCTCGGCTCCCAGGCCGCGTGTGCGCGCTGGGCTGCGCCCAAACCCAGCCCGATGGCCAAGGCGGTGGCGCCCAAGGCCCACAGGGCGTTGAAGCGGGAGGTGAGGGCGCGCGGGTCCAGGCGCTGGGCGCGGGCCTGCGGGTGCAACCGGGATGGCGGAAGATGCGGCATGGCTGTCTCCTGTCAACCGCCAGTGCGGCAAAACGGCCCGCAGGGAGGTGAGGTTTGTCTAGGTCAGAAGTAGTCCCTAAGGACCGGGAGATCGGACTCTAGAGAATGGGCTCTCAGTCGAAAATTGAATCTTTCAGCAGTGTGGATTAAGGTTTTGCTTAATCGAAATCGCCGGCGGCCCAAGGCCCCGAAAAGGCCCGGGGTGGGCCCGCGCTGGCTCAGGCCAAGCCCCCTTGGGAATCTCGTCCATGAACAAGATCTTCTTGGGCACCTTGAAGTCAGCGGCTCGGCTGGCCACAAAAGACTGCAGGTCCTTCTCGGTGGCCGAGTGGCCCTCGCGCAACACCACGACGGCAGCCACCTCTTCACCCAGCTTGGGGTGGGGCATGCCAAAGCACACCACCTGGGCCACCGCCGCGTGGTCCATCAAGATTTCATCGACCTCGCGGGGGCTGATCTTTTCGCCACCGCGGTTGATGATTTCCTTCAGACGCCCCGTGATGCTGATGTAGCCGTCCTCGTCCATCACCCCCTGGTCGCCGGTGCGGAACCAGCCCTGGCTGAAACCCTCGGCATTGGCCTTCTCGTTGTTCTCATACCCGGCGGTGACGTTGTCGCCGCGGATGACGATTTCACCGGTTTGGCCGCGCGGCAGGATCACACCGTCGAGCATGATGGCCACCTCCGGCCCGGCGGCCACGCCCACCGTACCGGGCTTGCGCAGGGCCGGCGGCAAGGGGTTGCTGGCCATCTGGTGGCAGGCCTCGGTCATGCCGTAGCTCTCGATCAAGGGCGCGCCAAAGGCCTCTTCGAGCTCGCGAATCACCTGCGGGGGAATGGACGACGATGAGGAACGAAGGAACCTCAGCGGATGGCGAGCGATCACTTCGGTGTTGCCCTTGGCCCGCTGCAGGATGGCCTGGTGCATGGTGGGCACGGCCGTGTACCAGGTGGGGTGCGCCTCGTCCATCCAGGCGAAGAACTTCAGGGCATTGAAGCCCGGCGTGCAAAACACCTCCGAGCCGGCCGAGATGGGCGCCAACACCCCGGCGATCAAGCCGTGGATGTGGAACAGCGGCATGATGTTCAGGCCACGGTCGGCCGGCGTGAACTGCAAGGTGGTGCGGATGTTGCGCGCCGAAGCCGCCAGGTTGCCCACGCTCAAGGGCACGATCTTGGGGCGCGAGGTGGTGCCCGAGGTGTGCAGCACCATGCCCACATCCGAAGCCAGGCTCCACCCGGCCCGTTCGGCCGGCGCAGCGCTTAGGGCTGGGACCGCGGCAGCACCCGAGCCCGTGGCCGCTGCCTGCAGGGTGAACGCCCCAGCGGGGGCGCCTTCGGCCACCTGAAGCTCGATGACCCTCACCCCTAAGCGAGTGGCCACTTCCACGGCTGGGCTTGTACTGCCTTGCTCCACGATCAAGAGCTTGGCGTTCAGGTCGCTCAGGTAGAACTCGAACTCGTCGGCGCGGTAGGCCGGGTTCAGGGGGGCGCTGGTGGTGCCGGCGGCGCAGGCCAGGTAACAGGTGGCCATCTCAGGGCCGTTGGGCAGCACGATGGCCACCCGGTCGTTGCGCCCGGCGCCCAGTTCGTTGAGCCGGGCAATGGTGCCTTGAACCAGGGCGCGCAAGCCGGCGTGGCTGAGCTTGGGTCGACCGGGTGCAGAAATGGCCGGTGCCTCATCGGGGCCGGCTTGCAGCAGGGTTTGGAAGGGGTGGGGAGCAGCGGTCATGGACGGCCTCTAAGGCAGCTCGAAGGAGCGGTTGGACTTC
>RGEP01000329.1 GCA_009918225.1 Betaproteobacteria bacterium
GAAGACGGCCATGGGTGCGGGGTGCGTAAACTGACATTCTATGAAACCCCTGATGCTCCTGGTCGACGGCTCCAGCTACCTCTACCGCGCCTTCCACGCGATGCCCGACCTGCGCTCGCCCGCCGGTTTCCCCACGGGGGCGGTGCACGGCATGGTGGCCATGATGAAGCGCCTGCGCGAGCAGTACCCCGCCGAGCATGCGGCCTGTGTGTTCGACGCACCCGGGCCCACCTTCCGCGACGAGTGGTACCCCGACTACAAGGGCCACCGCGCGCCCATGCCCGAGCCCTTGGTGCAGCAGATCGAGCCCATCCACGAAGTGGTGCGCCTGTTGGGTTGGCCCGTGCTGCAGGTCGGCGGCATCGAAGCCGATGACGTCATCGGCACCTTGGCGCGCCAGGCGTCGGCCAGTGGTCATCGGGTGTTGATTTCCACCGGCGACAAAGACCTGGCGCAGCTGGTCACGCCCGATGTGGGCCTGGTCAACACCATGAGCAACGAATCCTTGGATGTAGCCGGGGTCTTGGCCAAGTTCGGCGTGCCGCCCGAGCGCATCATCGACTACCTCACCCTCATGGGCGACGCGGTGGACAACGTGCCCGGCGTGGAGAAGGTGGGCCCCAAGACGGCCGCCAAATGGATTGCCGAGTACGGCAGCCTGGATGGGGTCATCGCAGCCGCCGCCTCGATCAAGGGAGCGGCCGGCGAAAACCTGCGCAAAGCCTTGGACTGGCTGCCCATGGGCCGGCGCCTGGTCACCGTGAAATGCGACTGCGACTTGGCCGCGTCCATCGAAGGGTGGCCGGCGCTGGAGCGCTTGGCCCTGCGCGAGGTGGACCAAGCCGCCTTGCATGATTTCTATCAACGCTACGGCTTTCGCACCTGGCTGCGCGAACTCGATGCGCAGGGGGTCAAGGGCCGCACACCGCCCGCTGAGGCGGGTGCCGCCAGCCGTGCAGCGGGTGCCGCCAGCCGTGCAGCGGCCGATGCACCTGCGGTTGATCCCGTGGTCATTCCCCCTCTGACCGAACCCGTGCTGTACGAGACGGTGAGCACCCCGGAGCAGTTTCAGGCTTGGCTGCAGCGCATCCGCAGCGCCCCTCTGGTGGCCTTCGATACCGAAACCGATTCCCTGGACCCCATGGCCGCGCGCCTGGTGGGATTGAGTTTTTCCGTCACGCCCGGACAAGCCGCGTACATCCCGCTGCACCATGACTACCCTGGTGTACCGCAGCAGTTGGATGCAGCCATGGTGTTGGAGGCGCTTCGTCCGTGGTTTGAAGATGCCACTGCGGCCAAGCTGGGCCAGAACATCAAGTACGACCTGCACGTGATGGCCAATGCGGGCATCACCGTGCGGGGCTATGTGCACGACACCCTGCTGCAAAGCTATGTGCTGGAGGCCCACCGCTCGCACAGCTTGGAAAGCCTGGCCGAGCGTCACCTGAACCGGCGTGGGCTGTCTTATGAAGAGGTCTGCGGCAAAGGGGTGCACCAGATTCCGTTCTCGCAGGTCGATTTGGACAAGGCCACCCGCTATTCCGGCGAAGACAGCGACATGACCCTGCACGTGCACCAGGTGCTGTGGCCGCAACTCGAGCGCGAGAGCGGCCTGCGCCGCGTCTACCAAGACATCGAGATGCCCTGCGCGGTCATTCTTCAGCGCATGGAGCGCCACGGGGTGCTGGTGGACTCGGCCGTGCTGCAGCAGCAAAGCCGCGAGCTGGGCGAGCGCATCATGGGCTTGGAGCAACAGGCTTACGAGATTGCCGGGCAGCCCTTCAACCTGGGCTCACCCAAGCAGATCGGCGAGATCCTGTTCAACCGCTTGGGCCTGCCGGTGAAGAAAAAGACCGCCACCGGTGCACCGTCGACCGACGAGGAAGTCTTGCAAGAACTGGCAGCCGACTACCCGCTACCGGCCAAGCTTTTAGAGCACCGCAGCCTGTCCAAACTCAAGAGCACCTACACCGACAAGCTGCCGCAGATGGTGAACCCTCGCACCGGCCGCGTGCACACCAGTTACCAGCAGGCCGTGGCCGTCACCGGCCGCTTGTCGAGCAACGAACCCAATCTGCAAAACATCCCCATCCGCACCGCCGAAGGCCGCCGCATCCGCGAGGCCTTCATTGCGCCACCCGGGCATGTGCTGATGAGCGC
>RGEP01000330.1 GCA_009918225.1 Betaproteobacteria bacterium
TGTGCGCAGGCCCTTGACCGGTGTGGGCGTGAAGCGACCATCGGCGTATTGAAACAGCGCGCCGGCGTCCGAGGCTGCCGCCATGTTGCGCACCATGCTGCTGACCCAAAACCGGCCTTCGCGGTCGGTTCGACCGTCGTTGAAGCGCATATCGGGCAGCGGGAACTCCACCGCCTGAAGCTTCTTCTCGGCCAGCATGCCGTCGGGCTGCAGCATCAGTTGGAACAGCCCGGTCTCCATAGCCGCCAACAGGCCGCCACCGGCGTGCACCGCGATGCAGCCGATGCGTTCGGTCACGGCCCACTGATGATGGCGGCCCTGGACGTCCACCTGGTGCACCGCACGGCCTTCAATGTCGACCCAGTACAAGGCCTGTTCAGCAGCGTGCCAGATCGGGCTCTCGCCCACCTGGCAACGGGCCTCGCACAAGACGCTGGCTTGGGATGTGGACATCATGGGTCTCTCAGACGCTGATCAATCAAAGAAGGGACCGGTGCGCACAAAGGCGCCCCCCTGATAGCGGGTGGCGGGATCGCTGGCGTCGATCACGCTTTGGCGCTGTTCAATTTCGCCTCGGAAGGCCTCGGAGGAGTCTTGCGGACGGAAGCCTACATGCTGTGCGGGTGTGTTGTCCCACCAGGTCAGCGGGTTGTCGCTGACGCCGTAAACGATTGAGTGGCCCACCACTGGGGCCGACAGGGCGGCCATGACCAAGCGCTCCGCATCGTCGTAGCTCAGCCAGGTGGCCAACATGCGGCGGTCGCGCGGTGCCGGAAACGATGAACCGATGCGCAGGCTCACCGTCTCGATGCCGAAGCGGTCCCAATACAACTGGGCCAGGCCTTCGCCGAAGGCCTTGCTCAGGCCATACAGACCGTCGGGGCGGATGGGGTCTTTCGGGCTGATCACCTCGTCCTGCCGGTAGAAACCGGTGACGTGGTTGGAGCTGGCGAACACGATGCGCTTGACGCTGTGGGCCCGCGCCGCCTCGTACAGATGAACCATCCCCGAGATGTTGGCGTCGCGAATGGCGCTCCAGGCCTGCTCGGTGGAAATGCCCCCCATGTGCACCACCGCATCCACCCCTTCCAAGAGCTGATGGACCGCCGCTTGGTCGGCCAGATCTGCCTGCACCAGTTCTTCATCAGGGGCCGCGGCGCCCAAGTCTGCGCGGTCAGACAGGCGCAGCTTGTCGCAGTAGCGCTTCAGGCGCGGCCGGAGCTGGCGGCCCAAGTTGCCGGCGGCGCCGGTGAGCAGGATGCGCCCAAATCGAAGATGGGTGGCAAGGGGTGCAGTCATGGTTTTTCGACCTTGGAGTGGGATGAAGGGTTGGGCAGGGGCAGATAGGGGCCGGGCGCTGTCCACAGGCGGCCTGCTCCCGCGCCGGCCCGCACGCGGGAAGCGACTTGATCGGTCGGGTCGATGACGGCTCCGGGCAACGGTGCCCAGCCGGCGGAGGTTTTCAGCTTCACAGCCGGCTGAACAGCCGCCAGCGCGTGAGCCCAGTCGACCGTCTTTTGGTTGACCGTCGAGCCCTGGTCTTCGAACACATCGCCCCGATAAGAGCGGATCAGGCGGCCAGCCGGCAGATCGGAGGGCACCAACCACGCATTGTTGTGGCTGATCACCGCCGACTGGAACCCCAGTCCAATGGAGTAGCCGAAGGAGGCACTGTCCCTAACCACATAGAGGTTGTTGTAGACATGGACCTGGCCGTAGCGAACCCGAGGCGCTCGGTCCTTGGTCTCTTCCCAATGGTTGTGGTGGTAGGTAACCTTCAAGCGGCCTTCGTCTTCGGTGTGGCGGTCACTGCCGCCCACCAATGAGGTCTTGTCGTGGTGGCGGAAGTGGTTCCAGCTGACGGTCACGTGGTTGGAGCCTCGTGTGATGTCCAGAAGGCCATCGTGGCGCTGCATGCGGCGGCCCATGAGCGTAGGCTCTGCTGAATCCGGTCGGTCACCATCGTCCAAGGTGCAGTGGTCGATCCACACGCGCTCAGCGTAGCGCAGGGTGATGTTGTCGAACTCGGAGTTCCACTCGCCATGGCCGTTGTCCTTGGGGTCCCAGGCCGGGAAGTGGTCGTAGGCATCGCGGATGTGGAGGTTGCGGATGATCACGTCCTGCACCCGCACCAAAGCCAGGCCGCCGTTGACCAGGGTG
>RGEP01000034.1 GCA_009918225.1 Betaproteobacteria bacterium
CACTTCATTTCCCGCTTGAACAAGGAAGGCCACACGGTGCTGCTGACCACGCACTACCTCGAAGAGGCCGAGGCGCTGTGCAGCCGGATTGCCATGCTCAAAAAGGGGCGGATCGTGGCGCTGGACCGCACCGAAAACCTGCTGGCCGGTACAGCCAGCACCATGCTGCGATTCAAGACCGACCAGGCGTTGCCCGCTGATGTGGCGGCCCAGGCCCGTGTGACCGGACGCAGCGTTCAGCTGCAGGCGCACCACGCCGAGGAAGTGGAAGGGCTGCTCAAGCGCCTGCGAGAAGCGGGTGTTCGGGTGGAAGACCTGGAGATCGGCCGCGCCGACCTGGAGGATGTCTTTTTGGAGATCATGCAGAACCCGGCACACGGAGGCCAGCCATGAAGCGCGGCCTGGCTGCATTGGAAGGGGCCTCGACCCTCTTTCGCAAAGAGGTGCTGCGGTTTTGGAAGGTCAGCTTTCAAACGATCGGCGCACCGGTGCTGACGGCGCTGCTGTACCTGATGATCTTTGGCCATGTGTTGGAAGACCACGTGCAGGTGTACGACTCGGTGGGCTACACCGGATTCTTGCTGCCGGGCCTGGTGATGATGAGCGTGCTGCAGAACAGCTTTGCCAACACCAGCAGCTCCTTGATTCAAAGCAAGGTCACCGGCAACCTGGTGTTCCTCTTGGTGACGCCTTTGTCCCACTGGGCCTGGTTTGCTGCCTACGTGGGCGCCTCGATGGTGCGCGGCTTGGCAGTGGGCCTGGGGGTGTTTGTCGTCACCGCCGCCTTTGTGCCCCTGTCGTTTGTGGAGCCCTGGTGGATCGTGATTTTTGCGGTGCTGGGCTCGGGCCTCTTGGGGTCTATGGGCTTGATTGCGGGGCTGTGGGCCGAGAAGTTCGACCAGATGGCGGCCTTCCAGAACTTCATCATCATGCCCATGACCTTTCTGGCCGGGGTCTTCTATTCGATCCACTCCCTGCCGGCCTTTTGGCAACAGGTCAGCCACTTCAATCCCTTTTTCTACATGATCGACGGATTTCGCCGGGGATTTTTTGGCCAGTCGGATGTGTCGCCCTGGTTCAGCCTGGCCGTAGTGGGCAGCGCCTTTGTGGTGGTGGCGGCCTTGGCCCTGCGCTTGTTGGCCCGCGGCTACAAGATCCGGGCTTGAAGTCCCGTACAGATTCGGGTTAACCCCCGGTCGATACAATGGGGCCATGGCAGATCCCACGCCCCAAGAGGTGCGCAGCTTCATTGCGCACGGCCTTTCCTGCGAACACCTGGAAGTCGAAGGCGACGGCCGGCACTTTTTCGCGACCATCGTGTCCGCTGAATTCGCCGGCCAGTCACGTGTGGCGCGCCACCAGCGGGTGTATGCGGCCTTGGGTGATCGCATGCGCGAGCAGATCCATGCCCTGTCCATGAAGACGCTCACGCCGGCCGAGTGGCAGGCGCAGGGCTGATCCATGGACCAGCTGCTGATCCGAGGCGGTCGTCCGCTTCAGGGTGAGGTGCGGATTGCCGGCGCGAAGAACGCCGCCCTGCCCGAGCTGTGCACCGTGCTGCTGACCGACGAGCCGGTGGTGCTGCGCAATGTGCCGCACCTGCAGGACGTCTCCACCATGATGAAGCTGCTGCGCCACATGGGCGTGCAGGCCCAGCGCGTGGAGCCCGATTCCACCGAGGTGCACCTGAACGCGGCAGGCTTGAGCAAGGCCGAAGCACCCTATGAGCTGGTCAAGACCATGCGGGCGTCGATCTTGGTGCTCGGGCCTTTGCTGGCGCGACACGGCCGCGCAAGGGTGTCCTTGCCGGGTGGCTGCGCCATCGGATCGCGTCCGGTCGATCAACACATCAAGGGTCTGCAGGCCATGGGGGCCGAGATTGCGGTGGCACATGGCTACATCGAAGCCCGCGTACCCACAGCCAGCGGCCGTTTGCAGGGGGCGCGCATCACCACCGATATGGTGACGGTGACGGGCACCGAAAACCTGCTGATGGCCGCCGTGCTGGCCGAGGGTCAAACGGTTTTGGAGAACGCGGCGCAAGAGCCGGAGGTCACCGATCTGGCCGAGCTTCTGGTGTCTATGGGTGCTCAGATTGAGGGCATTGGCACCCGGCGCTTGGTGGTGCAGGGCGTTGCGCGTTTGGGCGCGCCGCGCCAGGGCCAGGCCTTGGGACACGACATCATTGCCGACCGCATCGAGGCGGGCACCTTTTTGTGTGCCGTTGCGGCTACGGGCGGCCAGGCCCTGTTGCGCGGCGCGCGTGCCGAGCACCTGGAAGCGGTGATCGACAAGTTGCGCATGGCCGGGGCGGTCATCGACGCTGAGCCTGGTGGCATCCGCGTTCGATCCCAAGGGCGGCCCAAAGCCGTGGGCTTTCGCACCAGCGAGTACCCGGCTTTTCCCACCGACATGCAGGCGCAGTTCATGGTGGTGAACTGCATCGCACAAGGCTCGGCCACCATCACCGAGACCATCTTTGAAAACCGCTACATGCACGTCAACGAGTTGGTGCGTTTGGGCGCGCAGATTGTGGTGGACGGCCACACGGCCGTGGTGCAGGGCGTGCCCCGCTTGTCGGGGGCTCAGGTTATGGCCACAGACTTGCGCGCTTCGGCCAGCTTGGTCATTGCGGGCTTGGTGGCCGAGGGTGAAACCCTGGTGCAGCGCATCTACCACCTGGATCGCGGCTACGACCGCATGGAGCGCAAGCTGCGAGACCTGGGTGCGGACATCGAGCGCATCAAGGGCCCACCCATCTGAGGACGCATGATGATCACACTGGCGCTGTCCAAGGGACGAATCTTCGAAGAGACGCTGCCGCTGTTGCGGGCCGCGGGCATCGAGGTGCTGGAAGACCCGGAAACCTCACGCAAGTTGATCCTGCCCACGAGCCGCAGCGATGTGCGCGTGGTGCTGGTGCGTGCCACCGATGTGCCCACCTATGTGCAGTATGGGGGGGCGGATGTCGGTGTGGCCGGCAAGGATGTGCTCTTGGAGCACGGCGGCAGCGGCTTGGTGCAGCCCCTGGACCTGAACATTGCCCGCTGCCGCATGAGCGTCGCGGTGCGGGATGATTTCGACTATGCCGCTGCGGTACAGCAAGGCTCCCGCATCCGCGTGGCCACCAAGTACACCCAGGTTGCACGCCAACACTTTGCCGACAAAGGCGTGCACGTGGACCTGATCAAGCTTTACGGGTCTATGGAGTTGGCCCCCTTGACGGGTCTGGCCGACGCCATCGTGGATCTGGTTTCCACCGGCAGTACCCTCAAGGCCAACCACCTGGTCGAGGTAGAGACCATCATGCCGATCTCGTCGCGCTTGGTGGTCAACCAAACGGCACTCAAGACCAAGGTGGCCCTCATCGGACCCTTGATTCAGGCCATCGAAGCCGCCGTGGTGCCTTGAACCGAAACGACGCCCCGCACCCATGGCCATGAACACCGCGATCCACCGACTGAGCACCGCCGACGCCGACTTCGAATCCCGGTTCGAGGCGCTGCTGCATTGGTCGGACGAACAGGACGAGGCCATCGAGCAGCGCGTGGCCAGTATCTTGGCTGATGTGCGCCAGCGCGGTGACGCCGCGGTGCTGGCCTACACCGCGCAGTTCGATGCCCTCAAGGTCACGGACATGGCGGAGCTGGAACTCCAGGCTGACGACTTCGAGCGCGCCTTTGCGGCCATCACCCCCGCCCAGCGCGATGCGCTGCAACAGGCCACTGCGCGCATACGCGGCTACCACGAGCGTCAGCTGCAGGCCAATGGTCAGAGCTGGCAGTACCGCGACGAAGACGGCACCCTGTTGGGGCAAAAGGTCACGCCTTTGGACCGCGTGGGCATCTACGTGCCCGGTGGCAAGGCGGCCTACCCCTCTTCCTTGCTGATGAATGCGGTGCCCGCGCATGTGGCCGGTGTCGGTGAAATCATCATGGTGGTGCCCACCCCACGCGGCGAGCGCAACACCTTGGTCTTGGCGGCCGCGCATGTGGCCGGTGTCACGCGTGCCTTCACCATCGGTGGCGCCCAAGCCGTGGCAGCCCTGGCGTTCGGCACCGACTCGGTTCCGAAGGTGGACAAGATCACCGGGCCGGGCAACGCCTACGTCGCATCTGCCAAGCGCCGGGTCTTCGGCACCGTGGGCATCGACATGATCGCCGGGCCCAGCGAGATTTTGGTGCTGGCCGATGGCAGCACCCCAGCCCACTGGGTGGCCATGGACCTGTTCAGCCAGGCCGAGCACGACGAATTGGCGCAAAGCGTTTTGCTGTGCCCGGATGCGGCGTACATTGATGCGGTGCACCGCGAGATTGACCGCTTGATCGACGGCATGCCACGCGCAGCCATCATCCGGGCTTCCCTGCAGGGGCGTGGTGCCCTCATACACACCCGCTCGATGGAAGAGGCGTGCGAGATCAGCAACCGCATCGCTCCCGAGCACCTGGAAGTCAGCAGCCGTGACCCTCACCGTTGGGAACCGCTGCTCAAGCACGCGGGTGCGATCTTTCTGGGCGCCTACACCAGCGAGAGCCTGGGCGACTACTGCGCCGGGCCCAACCATGTGCTGCCCACCTCGGGCACCGCCCGCTTCTCTTCGCCCCTGGGGGTCTATGACTTTCAAAAGCGCAGCAGCCTGATTGAGGTCAGCGAGGCAGGCGCCCAAACCCTGGGCCGTGTGGCCGCCGAGCTGGCCTATGGCGAAGGCCTGCAGGCCCACGCCCAAGCCGCCGAGATGCGGCTCAAGACCTGAACGGGAACGCGCCCCAGACCGCCAGACGCGCATGAACACCAAGCCCTCTTCCATTCAGCCTGCCCCGTTGGCCGCGCGCATGCAGCGCCTGTTGCGGCCCGACGTGCAGGGCCTGCACGCTTATGCGGTGCAGCCCAGCGCCGGTCTGGTCAAGCTCGACACCATGGAAAACCCCTTTGGTTTGCCGCCCGCGCTGCAGCAGGCCTTGGGAGAACGGCTGGGACGGGTGGCGCTCAACCGCTACCCAGCCGAGCGTACGGAAGACCTCAAGCGCGCCCTGGCCCTGCACGCGCATCTGCCCGAGGGCTGCGAGCTGATGCTGGGCAATGGGTCGGATGAGCTCATCAGCCTGCTGACCCTGGCCCTGGATGTGCCCGGTAATGTGGTGATGGCGCCGCTGCCGGGCTTTGTGATGTACGAAATGAGTGCCAAGCTGCAGGGCGTTCGCTTCGTGGGCGTGCCCACCACAGCCGACTTTGAGCTGGACCTGCCGGCTATGCTTGACGCGATTGCCCAGCACCAGCCCGCCTTGATTTGGTTGGCCTACCCGAACAAGCTGCGACCACCCTTCAATGTGAGCGTGCTCAACGCCGAGGCCGCGCTGTTTGCGCTGGAGCACGCCGACGAATACACGCGGCAGGCCGGGCTGATCCGCAGCGAACGCGAGCGCGTGCTGCAGGCCTTGGCACGGCACCCTGGCGTGCGGGTGTTCGACAGCCAGGCCAATATGGTGCTCCTGCGCCTGCCCGCAGGCTGCGATCCGGCGCGGGTGTTTGCTGGCATCAAGGCTCGAAAGGTGCTGATCAAGAATGTTTCGGGCCTGCACCCGCTCTTGGCGGGCTGTTTGCGCGTCACCATCGGAACGCCCGAAGAAAATACACTCCTGCTTGCGGCTTTCGAAGCCGCGCTCCAAGAAAGCCGACCATGACCGCCCGAATCGCCGAGGTGCACCGCCGTACCAGCGAAACCGATATCCGCGTGCGCATCAACCTTGATGGCAGCGGCGCTGCGCAGCTGAACACGGGCATCGGCTTTTTTGACCACATGCTCGAGCAGATTGCCCGCCACGGCTTGATCGATTTGATGATCGAAGCCCAGGGCGACCTGCACATTGATGGCCACCACACGGTGGAAGACGTGGGCATCACCCTGGGCCAGGCTTTTGCGCAGGCCGTGGGCGACAAGAAGGGCATACGCCGTTACGGTCACGCCTATGTGCCGCTGGATGAAGCGCTCAGCCGCGTGGTGGTTGACTTCTCAGGCCGCCCGGGCCTGCACATGCGGGTGGACTTCAAGTCCGGCATGATCGGCACGCTCGACACGCAGCTGGTCTACGAGTTTTTCCAAGGCTTTGTCAACCACGCGGGTGTCACGCTGCACATTGACAACCTGCACGGCGACAACGCCCACCATCAGTGCGAGACGGTCTTCAAAGCGTTTGCCCGCGCCTTGCGCGCGGCACTGGAACACGATCCGCGCATGTCGGGCGTCATTCCATCCACCAAGGGCAGCTTGTAGCGCAACCGTCACCGGGCTCTGACGCAGCCCCCTTACAGCATGACCCGCATCGTTGCGATCGTTGATTACGGCATGGGCAACCTGCGCTCGGTGTCGCAGGCCGTGCAGCATGTGGCCGCGGGCACGGATGTGCAGGTGCGGGTGACGTCTGACCCCGCTGTGGTGCAGGCTGCCGAGCGCGTGGTGTTGCCTGGGCAGGGCGCCATGCGCGACTGCATGAAGGAGCTGCAGGTCACGGGTTTGCGCGAGGCGGTGCTGCATGCGGCGGCCACCAAGCCCTTGATGGGCGTGTGTGTGGGCATGCAGATGTTGCTGGACCACAGCGAAGAGCAAGACACCCCAGGCTTGGGCCTGATACCCGGGCGGGTGCGCCGCTTTCGCTTGGAAGGCCTGCGCCAAAGCGACGGCAGCCGCTACAAGGTGCCGCAAATGGGCTGGAACCAAGCCTGGCCGACGGGCGGGCAGGGCGCTGGGGCCACCTGGCCCCGCCACCCCATGTGGGCGGGCGTGCCCGACGGCGCCTGGTTCTACTTTGTCCACAGTTATTGGGCCGACCCCCAGGCCGCCGAGCACACCGCGGCGCATACCGATTACGGGGTGCGCTTGTCCTGCGCGGTGGCCCGGGATAACATTTTCGCCACCCAGTTTCACCCCGAGAAGAGCGCCGACCAAGGCCTGCAGCTCTACCGCAACTTCCTCCACTGGAACCCCTGACCAGCCATGCTGCTGATCCCTGCCATCGACCTCAAGGACGGTCACTGCGTGCGCCTGAAGCAAGGCGATATGAACGACAGCACCATCTTCTCGGAAGACCCGGCCGCCATGGCGCGGCGTTGGGTGGAAGCCGGTGCCCGGCGGCTGCACCTGGTGGACCTCAACGGCGCCTTTGCCGGAAAGCCGGTCAATGAGGGCGCCGTGAAATCCATCTTGCGCGCGGTGGGTGACGACATCCCGGTGCAGCTCGGTGGCGGCATTCGCGACCTGGACACCATCGAGCGCTACCTGGATGACGGCATCAGCTATGTGATCATCGGCACGGCCGCCGTGAAGAGCCCGGGGTTTCTGAAAGACGCGTGCAGCGCATTCGGTGGCCACATCATCGTGGGCCTGGATGCCAAGGATGGCAAGGTGGCCACCGATGGCTGGAGCAAGCTCACCGGCCACGAGGTGGTCGACCTGGCCAAGAAGTTTGAAGACTACGGGGTGGAAGGCATCATCTACACCGACATCGGCCGCGACGGCATGCTCACCGGCATCAACATCGAGGCCACGGTGAAGTTGGCGCAGGCCCTGACGATTCCCGTCATTGCCTCGGGCGGCCTGAGCAATCTGGCTGACATCAAGGCCCTGTGCGAAGTCGAGCCCGATGGCGTGGAGGGCGTTATCTGCGGTCGATCCATCTACACCGGCGCGCTGGACTTCAAGGCTGCACAGACGCTGGCCGATGAGCTCAACGGCTAGGCGCACCTGATGCTGGCCAAGCGCATCATTCCCTGCCTCGACGTCACCGGGGGGCGGGTGGTCAAGGGCGTGAACTTTGTCGAGTTGCGCGACGCTGGCGACCCGGTGGAAATCGCTGCGCGATACAACGAGCAGGGCGCCGACGAACTGACTTTTTTAGATATCACCGCCACCAGCGATGGCCGTGACCTGATCTTGCACATCATCGAGGCCGTGGCCTCGCAGGTGTTCATTCCCTTGACTGTGGGCGGCGGGGTGCGCACCGTGGACGATGTGCGCCGGCTCCTCAACGCCGGGGCCGACAAGGTCAGCTTCAATTCGGCCGCAGTGGCGCGCCCACAGGTGATTCAAGAGGCCTCAGACAAGTACGGTGCCCAGTGCATCGTGGTGGCCATCGACGCCAAGCGCCGCCGCGGCGATGAAGAATCACAGCGCGGCCCAGGCTGGGATGTCTACACCCATGGGGGGCGCCAGAACGTGGGCCTGGATGCCGTGGCCTGGGCGCGGCAGATGGCCGAGTTCGGGGCGGGTGAGATTTTGCTCACCAGCATGGACCGCGACGGCACCAAGATCGGCTTCGATTTGGAGCTCACCCGTGCGGTCAGCGATGCGGTGCCGGTGCCCGTGATCGCCTCAGGAGGGGTGGGCGAGTTGCAGCACCTGGTGGACGGCGTCCAGAAGGGCGGCGCCGATGCGGTGCTGGCCGCCAGCATCTTCCACTATGGGCAGCACACGGTGGCCGAGGCCAAGGCGCTGATGGCTGCCCGCGGCGTGCCGGTGCGGCTTTGAAGCCGCGCGCCCCGCTGAGCCCAGGCCCGGGTGGCGAGGTTCGTTTAATCGGCGGCCAGTGGAAGCGCAGCAAGCTGCCGGTGGCCGACCGGCCCGGCTTGCGCCCCACGCCCGATCGGGTTCGAGAAACCCTGTTCAACTGGCTGGGCCAGGACTTGAGCGCTTGGCAGGTGCTGGACGCTTTTGCGGGCAGCGGCGCCTTGGGGTTTGAAGCGGCTTCCCGCGGGGCCAACCCGGTCGTGCTGATCGAGTCGGATGCGGGTCTGGCTCGGTCCCTGGTCGGCAGTGCCCAGCGCCTGAAGGCCACGGCGCTGCAGGTGGTCCAGGCCGATGCGCTGCAGTGGATGGACCGTGCCGCTGCGGCGTCTGCGCCGGCGGCCTTTGACCTGATCCTCTTGGACCCCCCCTTTGAACACGATCTGTTTGAGGTGGCCTGGCGGCGCGCCTTGCCCCTGCTGAAGCCCGGGGGCTGGCTGTATTTGGAAGCCCCGGCACAATCGGGCCTTCAAGCACAGGGCTTGCAGCTGCACCGGCACCTCAAGGCTGGCGCGGTGCATGCCCACTTGTGGAAGTTCAGCCCGCAGTCCTGACCATGAACGCAAACCCTGGCGTGACCGCCGTCTACCCCGGCACCTTTGACCCCATGACCTTGGGCCATGTGGACCTGGTGCGCCGTGCCAGCGGCCTGTTTGGCTCGGTGATCGTGGCGGTGGCGGCTGGCCATCACAAGCGATCGCTGTTCGACTTGAACGAGCGCCTGGCCATGGCGCAAGAAGCCTGTGCGGCTTGGCCCCAGGTGCGGGTCATGCCTTTTGAGGGCCTGCTGCGGGACTTTGTGGTGGCCCAAGGCGCCCGGGTGGTGGTGCGCGGCCTGCGTGCGGTGAGTGACTTCGAGTATGAGTTCCAGATGGCGGGCATGAACCGGCAGCTCATGCCCGATGTCGAAACCCTGTTTCTCACCCCCAGCGACGCCTACCAGTTTGTCAGCGGAACCTTTGTGCGCGAGATTGCCATGCTCGGCGGTGATGTGAGCAAGTTTGTCGCCGAACCGGTGCTGCAGCGCCTGCAGGCCAAGAAGCTTTCGCGGGACCAAGAGGGCCAACGGCCGGACGCTCAAGCGGGTACGGGTGGGCCCTGACCATGGCCTTGATGATCACCGATGAGTGCATCAACTGCGATGTGTGTGAGCCCGAGTGCCCAAATGATGCAATTGCCATGGGTGAAGAGCACTACGACATCGACCCCCAGCGATGCACCGAGTGTGTGGGCCACTTCGAAGAGCCCCAGTGCCGCCAGGTGTGCCCAGTGGACTGCATACCCTTGAACCCGCTGGTCAAGGACGATCAGGCCTCGCTTTGGGAGCGCTACCGCCGGCTGCAGCGGGAGGCTCGGGCGCAGACCCCTTTGACCCCGAATGGTGGGGGCGGGACATCCGCCTGAGTTCGGCTTGGCGCAGCGCGTCGCTGCGCGCGCTGCGGCTGATGTTCACCTGTTCGCGGCCGATCACCGTAGGATGCCGCTGCGCCTGATCGGCTAGCCGACCTTCCTCACGGCGGCGTTGCTGGGCCATGGTGTTGGCCCACTGCCCCTGCTCACGCACCTGGGCCTGTGCCGCCTGCGTCTGCGCTGTGGACCGGCTGTCCAAGGCTTGCACGGTCTGTTGTAGATGTCCCTGGGGGCAAGGCTGGTCGGTGTAGAGCACCGCTGCGCTGGACCCGGCGCTGGGGCTGCAGCGGTACACCGGCACCAGGGGCGCTGCAGCGTCTGGCGCTGTAGCGGCTGACGGGGTGAAGGCGCTTGAGGTGCTTGGGGCCGCTGCCCGGGCCGGTACAGCAGAGCCTGCCAAGGCCAGACCGATGACCATGGCACTGAGCGATGGCACGCCGGCCAGCGCACCGCGAGCGCGATGCAGGGCAAGCGTGGCCGCACAAGCCCGGTTTCGCATCCCCTTAGGCTTCCACGTTCGGGTCAGGCGGTGGATCAGAGGCCTGGCCCGGTTGCGGCCTCGGCGCTTTTGGTGGTTTTGGCCGAGGCGCTTGTGCATGAACCACCCGGCTGGCCTTTTCAAAGTCACCTCGCAGCAGCGGCTCCAGGGCTTCGAGTGATTTGGACAAGGCCTGCTCCACCAACTCGCGCTCGGAGGACGGTGGTTTGCGCAACACAAAGGCGGCGACCTCAGCGCGGTCACCCGGGTGGCCGATGCCCAGGCGCAGGCGCCAGTACTGGGGCGAGCCCAGCTGTGCACTGATGTCCTTCAGGCCGTTGTGCCCGGCCGAGCCACCGCCTTGCTTGAGCTTGACCTGACCGGGCAGCAGGTCGAGTTCATCGTGCACCACCAGAATCTCGGCGGGGTCGAGCTTGAAGAAGCGCGCCAAGGCCCCCACGGACTTGCCGCTGAGGTTCATGTACGTTTGTGGCTTGAGCAGCCACAGGGGCTGGGCCAGTCCTGGCAGGGGTGTGTTGACCCGCGCCACCTCGCCGAAGTAGGCCTTGTCCTGCGACAGGTGGGCCTTCAGGCGCTGGGCGGCACCGTCGACCCACCAGAAGCCGGCGTTGTGGCGGGTGTCTTCGTATTCGGGCCCTGGGTTGCCCAGGCCTACGATGAGTCTGATCATGGCCTGATTATCCGGGCCTCAGTCTCGCCCAGGGCGATCGCCAGGCCCCTCTGATGGGGCCATGAAAAAGGGGCACCGAAGTGCCCCTTGCAGCAGACCCTGGGGTGTGCACCACCCCGCGGGATCACTTCTTGTTTTGCTTTTCGTCTTTCTTGCCCTTGCCCTTGGCGGGCTCGGCAGCCGGCGCAGCGGCGGTGACGATTTCTTCTTCGGCCTTGGGCTCAGCCACGGCCACGATCACGGGGTTGAGGCTGCCGTGGCGCACGACCTTGGCGCCTTCAGGGGCCACGATGTCGGAGACGTGCAGCGACTTGCCGCGCACCAGGCCCGACAGGTCCACATTGATGAACTCGGGCAGGGCCATGGCCAGGCACTCGATTTCCACTTCGGTGGCCACGTGCGAGACCACGCACTTGTCGGTCTTGACGGCCGGCGAATTCTCTTCGCCGGTGAAGTGCAGCGGCACCTTCTTGCGCAGCTTGGTCGTGGCGTCCACGCGCTGGAAGTCGATGTGCAGCACCTGTTGGCGCCAGGGGTGCATCTGGAAGTCGCGCAGCAACACCTTTTGCGACTTGCCGCCCACTTCCATGTCGAGGATCGACGAGTGGAACGACTCTTTCTTCAGGGCGTGGTACAGCGCGTTGTGATCGAGTTCGATCATGGACGGCTCACCGGCTCCGTAA
>RGEP01000331.1 GCA_009918225.1 Betaproteobacteria bacterium
GATGCCCAGCCGGTAGAGAACATCAACAGTGGCAAGCTGGGTGGCATGAGCCGCTTCATCAAGCAGGTGCTGGACCCGGCACACGATAACCTGGATGCACTGGCCAAGGTGGTGATCGATCAGATCAACCAGATCCAGCGCAGTGGCGTGGATGGCTACGGGCAGATGGGGCAGGACTTGTTTGCCGTCAACACGAGCGCCTCCCACCTGGCAGCAGGCTTGAGCGTCGCGCTCAGTGACCCGCTTCGCATTGCGACGGGCGCACAGTTTCGTGTGACCGAAGGCGCACAAAATATCGACACCGTGCGAGCCAGCGTGAGTTACACGCCCTCGGACGCGGCAACGCTGGTGAGCAACCCTGGCCTGGTCAACAACGGTAGTGTTGATTCGGGTGTACCCGTCAGCATCACTGCAGAGGAAGGCTTCCGGCACATCGCGGATGTTGCGCCGGGGGCTGTCTCGCCCACCTTCTATCTGGACAACGCCACGGACGACCAGCAGCTGCAGATCATGACGGCCGATGGTCGTCACATTGCGGGCAGTCCATTGAGCCTGGCCAATCAATTGCTGCTGATCGATCGCAAGAACAACTACCCTGAGGGCACGCAGTACAGCGATCAGTACCTGAACCAGTCTGGTGCCAAGGGCTTCGAGGGCTTGTCGGTGTTTTACGGTGCCAAGGCGCAAGTGACGTCCGCGCAGATGTACGACGCCAATGGCAACCTGCTGTCTGGCAGCACCCAGCCGGCGACCATCGTAGGCGATCGTGTGTTGCGACCGGCCACCAGCTACACCATCCTAGCCAGCGCCTACAAAATCAATGGCGTAGACTGGCCGAGCAGTTCGCTCACGATCACCAACGCGGAAGAGCAAATTCCGGAAAAAATCGCTGAGAGTATTGAGGACATCGCGCCGGGCGTGCATGCCCAGGCCTACAACCAGGTCGAGTTCGATACCTCGGCGCTGCAGTTCGGTAAAACGCTGAAGATCAATTCTGTTGACATTACCTTGGCAGCAGACCAGACAAGCCTCCAGGGATTGATCGATCGCATCAACTTTTTCAAGAGCGACACCAAGGTAGAGGCCAAGCTGGGCGAGCGGGGTCAGTTGGTGCTGGAGAACACTGCCAGCCAGGGCGGTCGAGACATCGTGCTGTCGTCCAATCCTATTGGGCAAGCGAATATTCTGGGCGTCGTCGATCAGACCTACACCGGCATGGTGCGCGTGACCCGGGATCTGGATGACCCCAAGAGTTCCTCGCTCAAGATTGAGCTCGGTCAGAACGGTTCGGACAGCATGCTCCTGCCGACAGGCCTGAGGTTGGGCACAGCCGAACCGCTGATGTTGCTGCCGCACCCCGCGGTGCTGGAGGGCGGGCGTGTGCCGTTGCCGGCGCAGGTCAAGCTGATCGAGGCCGGCAGCTTGGTGCTCAACAAGGTGGCGTTGCCCAAACTCGAACTCACCGGCCTAGAGGCGGATACGGTCCAGACCATGGCCGACTGGATCAACGGCGCCCAGGTGCCCGATGTCACGGCTGTCGCGTACAACGAGGTGCAGCTTGACATCAAGAAGCTGGACCTTAGCAAGGATTTGTACATCAACGGCGCCGCGATCTCGACCGCAACCTCGCGGCTCTCCGACGTGGCCGATCTGATCAACACCATTCAGAGTGCCGACATTGGGGTGCATGCCCGTGTGGGGGAGTTGGGTCAGTTGATCATCGAGAACGATGAGGCCTCGCAGGGCAAGAGTATCGTCATCTCTGGCGTCAGCAGCGCTGTGGGGGGTGTCAACGCGCTGGGTATCAAGTCCCAGACCTACACCGGCATGCTGCGCATCACCCGCGACATTTCCGATCCGGCGAATTCCGACCTACAACTGGGATTTGGATCGAACGGCAAGCCGTCTCAACTCGCCTCGCTTGGCTTGCGCACGGGGGCTTATATTGAAGGCCAGGTCACCGATACGCTCAAGGTGTTTGTCGTGGGCGCTGGCACACGTTCCAGTGTTGCCGCCAGTTACTCGGGCGAACCTTTGGACATGTCGGCCAAGCTGCGCGCCCAGTCCCTCAGCATTCGCTTCACTGCATCGGACCGCTACGAAATTGTGGACGCCAAGACGGGCGTGCAACTGGTCGACCGCTACTACCAGGCCACCGGA
>RGEP01000332.1 GCA_009918225.1 Betaproteobacteria bacterium
CGCTGGAGTTCATGCCCGGCAAGCAGATGGGCATGAGCGAAACCTGCTACCCCGATTCACTGATCGGCGCGCTACCCAACCTCTACTACTACGCCGCCAACAACCCCTCGGAAGCCACGATCGCCAAGCGGCGCGGCTACGCCGAAACGATCTCCTACCTCACCCCGCCCGCCGAGAACGCCGGCCTCTACAAGGGCCTCAAGGAGCTCGGCGAACTGGTGGGCTCCTACCAGCAGCTGCGCGAAGGCTCCCGCGGCGTCCAGATCGTCAACGCCGTTGTCGAGACTGCCCGCCAGTGCAACCTCGATAAGGACGTCGAGCTGCCGGAGGTGGATGCCTCCGAACTGGATCTCGACGGCCGTGACGGCGTCGTCGGTGCGGTGTACCGCCAGCTGATGGAGATCGAGAGCCGGCTCCTCCCCTGCGGCCTGCACACGATCGGCAAGCCCCCCACCGCCGAGGAGGCGATCGCCACCCTGGTCAACATCGCCGCCCTTGAGCGCGAGGACGACGGTCTGCGCTCGCTGCCGGCCCTGCTGGCCGAGAGCCGTGGCCGCACGATCGACGACGTCTACAAGGGCAACGACGACGGCGTGCTCGCCGATGTGGAGCTGAACCGCGTCATCACCGAGACATCCCGCGCCGCCGTTGGCGCGATGGTCAAGGCCGTCACCGGTGCCGATGGCCGCGTCACCCTGCGCCGCAACTTCGGCTGGTTCTTCAACCTGCTGGAGCGGTTCGGCTTCAAGCTGCCCAGCCCCTGGCTGAGCGCCTGCCGCGCCGCCGGCTTCACCGAGGTGGATCAGGCCGAACTCGACAAACTGTTCGGCTACCTCCAGTTCTGCCTGGAGCAGGTCTGCGCCGATCTGGAGATGCAGAGCCTGCTCAAGGCTCTCGACGGCGAATACGTGCTGCCGGGCCCCGGCGGCGATCCGATCCGCAACCCCGGTGTGCTGCCGAGCGGCAAGAACCTGCACGCCCTCGATCCCCAGTCGATCCCGACCCGCGCCGCCATCGCCGCCGCCAAGGGCGTGGTCGACAAGCTGATCGAGCGCCAGAAGGAGGAGCAGGGCGCCTGGCCGGAGACGATCGCCTGCGTGCTCTGGGGCACCGACAACATCAAGACCTACGGCGAATCCCTGGCTCAGATCCTCTGGTTCATCGGCGTCAAGCCGGTGCCCGATTCCCTGGGCCGCGTCAACAAGCTCGAGCTGATCTCCCTCGAGGAGCTGGGACGCCCCCGCATCGACGTGGTGGTGAACTGCAGCGGCGTGTTCCGCGACCTGTTCATCAACCAGATGGCGCTGATCGATCAGGGCGTGAAGATGGCCGCCGAGGCCGATGAACCCCTGGAGATGAACTTCGTGCGCAAGCACTCCCAGGAACAGGCCGAGAAGGAGGGCATCTCCCTGCGTGATGCCGCCACCCGTGTGTTCTCCAACGCCAGCGGCAGCTACAGCTCCAACGTGAACCTGGCGGTGGAGAACAGCACCTGGGAAGAGGAGAACGAACTGCAGGAGATGTACCTCTCCCGTAAGACCTTCGCCTTCAACGCCGACAACCCCGGCGAGATGAACCAGAAGCGTGAGGTGTTCGAGTCGGTGATGAAGACCGCCGATGTGACCTTCCAGAACCTCGATTCCGCCGAGATCTCACTCACGGACGTCAGCCACTACTTCGACAGCGACCCCACCAAGCTGATCCAGGGCCTGCGCGACGATGGCAAGGCGCCGGCGAGCTACATCGCCGACACCACCACCGCCAATGCTCAGGTGCGCTCCCTGAGCGAAACCATCCGCCTCGATTCCCGCACCAAGCTGCTCAATCCCAAGTGGTATGAGGGCATGCTCAACTCGGGCTACGAGGGTGTGCGCGAGGTGGCCAAGCGCCTCAACTTCACCCTGGGCTGGAGCGCCACCAGCGGCGCGGTCGACAACTTCGTCTACGAGGAGGCCAACGAAACCTTCATCAACGACCCGGAGATGCGCAAGCGGCTGATGGAGCTCAACCCCCACAGCTTCCGCCGCATCGTCGGCACGCTGCTTGAAGTCAACGGGCGCGGTTACTGGGAGACCTCCGACGAGAACATCCAGCAGCTGCAGGAGATCTACCAGGAGATCGAAGACCGCATCGAGGGCGTCAGCGA
>RGEP01000333.1 GCA_009918225.1 Betaproteobacteria bacterium
GCCATGACCACCGCCTTCGTGTCGGCGCTCACGGGCGCAGCGGGCTCTTCGTCGGGCAGCGGCTGCGGCTTGCCAGCCAGGGCCACTTCCAGCACCTTGTCGATCCACTTGACCGGCACGATCTCGATGTGGTTCTTCACATTCTCCGGAATGTCCTGCAGGTCCTTCACATTCTCTTCCGGGATCATCACGGTCTTGATGCCGCCACGGTGCGCCGCCAACAGCTTTTCCTTCAAGCCGCCGATGGCCGTGACCTCGCCGCGCAGGGTGATCTCGCCGGTCATGGCCACGTCAGAGCGCACCGGGATGCCCGTGAGCGCCGACACGAAGGCGGTGGTCATGGCAATACCCGCGCTGGGGCCGTCTTTGGGCGTGGCGCCGTCGGGCACGTGGATGTGGATGTCGCGCTTCTCAAAGAGCTCGTCCTTGATGCCCAACAGGCGGGCACGTGAACGCACGACGGTGCGCGCAGCCTCCACCGACTCCTTCATCACGTCGCCGAGCTGGCCGGTGCGGATGATGTTGCCCTTGCCGTTCATCACGGCGGCTTCGATGGTCAGCAAATCGCCGCCCACTTCCGTCCAGGCCAAGCCCACCACCTGGCCCACCTGGTTGGTTTTCTCGGCGCGGCCGAAGTCGAACTTGCGCACGCCCAGGAAGTCGTTGAGGTTCTCCTCATTGACCACCACGGTGCCGGTGTACTTCTTGAGCTGCAGGCCCTTGACCACCTTGCGGCAGATCTTGCCCACTTCGCGCTCGAGCGAACGCACGCCCGCTTCACGGGTGTAGTAGCGGATGATGCCGCGGATGGCGCCCTCTTGAACGTCGAGTTCGCTGTCCTTCACACCATTGTTCTTGCGCTGCTTGGGCAGCAGGTAGGTCTGCGCAATGTTGACCTTCTCGTCTTCGGTGTAACCCGACAGGCGGATCACTTCCATCCGGTCGAGCAGCGCCGGCGGAATGTTCATCGAATTCGAGGTGGCCACGAACATCACATCGCTGAGGTCGAAGTCGACCTCGATGTAGTGGTCGCTGAAGGTGTGGTTCTGCTCGGGGTCCAGCACTTCGAGCAGGGCCGAAGAGGGGTCGCCGCGGAAGTCCATGCCCAGCTTGTCGATTTCGTCGAGCAGGAACAGCGGGTTGCGCGTGCCCACCTTGGTCAGCGACTGCAGCACCTTGCCCGGCATGGAGCCGATGTAGGTGCGGCGGTGGCCGCGGATCTCGGCTTCGTCACGCACACCGCCCAGGGCCATGCGCACGAACTTGCGGCCGGTGGCGCGCGCCACGCTTTGGCCCAGTGAGGTCTTGCCCACGCCCGGCGGGCCCACGAGGCACAGGATGGGGGCCTTGACCTTGTCCACCCGCTGCTGCACCGCGAGGTATTCGAGGATGCGTTCCTTGACCTTTTCCAGGCCGAAGTGGTCTTCGTTGAGCACCTCTTCGGCGTTGGACAGGTCGTGCTTGACCTTGGTCTTCTTGCTCCAGGGCAGGTTGACCAGGGTGTCGATGTAGTTGCGCACCACGGTGGCTTCGGCCGACATGGGCGACATCAGCTTGAGCTTCTTGAGCTCGTTCTCGGCCTTCTGGCGCGCTTCCTTGGGCATGCGCGCGGCCTTGATCTTCTTTTCCAGCTCTTCGAGGTCAGCGCCCTCTTCGCCGTCGCCAAGCTCCTTCTGGATGGCCTTGACCTGCTCGTTGAGGTAGTACTCGCGCTGGCTCTTTTCCATCTGCCGCTTCACGCGGCCGCGGATGCGCTTCTCCACCTGCAGGATGTCGAGCTCGCCTTCGACGAGCTTCAGCAGATGTTCGAGACGCTGCTTGACGTCGAACATCTCGAGCACTTCCTGCTTCTGCTCGAGCTTGAGCGGCAGATGAGCGGCGATGGTGTCGCCGAGGCGACCGGCCTCGTCGATGCCGGCGAGCGAGGTGAGAATCTCGGGCGGGATCTTCTTGTTCAGCTTCACGTACTGATCGAACTGCTGGATCATCGTCCGGCGCATGGCTTCGGTTTCGTGATCCGCCGTCGCTTCGATCACGATCGGCGAGGCGTCGACCGCATAGTGGGTCTTGAGGTCCACCACGTTCTCGATACTGGCCCGCTGGCTGCCTTCGACCAGCACCTTCACGGTGCCGTCGGGGAGCT
>RGEP01000334.1 GCA_009918225.1 Betaproteobacteria bacterium
GTCGATAAAGACGATGCGGCCGTTGGCGCGTGAGCGCGCCGGGTCTGCGGGTTCTTCCATCAGGGCGGCCAAACTGGGATACCAGGCCACCTCAGCCTCAACGCCACCTTCGGGCGTGGAGATGCTGTTGCCCAAAGCGGCCATCACCAAGTCTCGCGGGGCGCCAAGCTGCCCAGGCCCAGAAGCATCTGAGAGGCTGCGGCCCAGCAGTCGGGCAGAACCCTGGCCGCGCTGCCAAACCTTGAGCTCCATGGCTTGGGTGCGAACCTGCTGCAAGCCCAGTTCGCGCAAAGCTCCCTGCGCCCATGCCACGGCCCGCCGGTCGCCTTCGGAACCTGCCGGACGTGGGCCGATGCCCACCGCCAGTTCCTGCAGCAAGCGCCAGGCGCCATCGCTGACCAGGGCCTGCTGCATCAACTCGCGGGCATGGTCGAGGTCGCGCGGATTGAACGTCGTGGCTGAGCCTTGAGACCAAGACGCCTGCGGCAAACCCCAGGCCAGACAACCCAAAGCAGCACGCTGCAAACAGCTTCTTCGGTTCACAGGGCTCATGCGCTGGCCTCCACCGGCGCGCGCTTGACGCGCCGCACCACCCACTGTGCTACGTCATCAATAAAGGTGAACACCACCGGGATGACCAACAAGCTGAGGAAGGTGGAGGTGATGAGCCCGCCGATCACGGCCACGGCCATCGGCTGCCGGAAGCTGGGGTCGGCGCCCCAGCCCAGCGCGATGGGCATCATGCCCGCACCCATGGCGATGGTGGTCATCACGATGGGCCGCGCCCGCTTGTGGCAAGCATCCAGCAGCGCGTCCCAGCGGTTCATGCCCTGGCGCATGGCGATGATGGCGTAGTCCACCAGAAGGATGGAGTTCTTGGTGGCAATGCCCATCAGCATGATCAGACCGATGAGCGAAGGCATGGAGAACGCACTCTTGGTGGCCAACAGGGCCACAAAAGCGCCGCCCAATGACAAGGGCAGCGCCGCCAAGATCGTCACCGGCTGCATGAAGCCACCAAACAGCAGCACCAACACCATGTAGATGCACAAGACACCGGTGAGCATGGCCAGGCCAAAGCTGGCGAACAACTCGGCCATCACCTCAGCGTCGCCGAAGGTGGACGGGCTCACGCCGGCCGGCAGCTGCAGCACGCTGGGCAGCCTTTGTGCTGCTGCGGCCACATCACCCAAGGGCTGCCCATTGAGTTCCACATCCAGGTTCACGTTGCGACGGCGGTCATAGCGGTCAATCTGCGCAGGGCCGCTTTCCAAGGTGATCGAGGCCACAGTGCCCAGCTGCACCGGTCCGCGCGGCGTGGGGATGGGCAGTTGGGCCAAGAGGTTCGGATCTTGTCGTGCTTGCTCGGGCAAGCGCACCACGATGGGCACTTGGCGCTGCGACAGGTTCAGCTTGGGCAGCGCGCGGTCGAAGTCACCGGCCGTGGCAATCCGCAGGGTGTCGGCCAGTTGCTCAGCCGTGACGCCCGCATCCGCGGCTGCGGCAAAGTTGGGCCGAATCACCAATTCCGGGCGCACCAGGCTGGACGAAGACGTGACGTTGCCCACGCCGGGGATGGTGCGCAGGTCGCGCAGCACATCTTGTGCGGCCTGGGTCAAAGCCTTGCCATCGTCCCCGGACAACACCATCACATATTTTTCTCCCGAAGCACCGGCCAGCCCCACGGTTACACGTGCGCCCGGCAGCTCTTGCATGCGCTGGCGGATCTCGCCTTCAATCACCTGCTTGCGCAGGCCAGGACGCTCGCTTCGAGGGGTGAGGGTCAGCGTCAGGGTGGCCTTGCGCGCTTCAGGCGCGCCACTGGGCATGAAGGGATCGCTGCCCGCGGCCCCGCCGCCGATGGCGGTGTAGATCTGCTTGATATGCGGATGGTCCTGCAACAGCAGCCGCGCCTGTTCGGCCGTGGCCCGGGTGTCAGTAAAGGTGCTGCCAGGGGGCAGTTCAATCGTGACCTGCGACTGACCGAAGTCATCAGCGGGAATGAACCCGGTGGGCAGCAAGGGGATCAAGGCAATCGAGCCCACGAAGAAAGCGCCTGCACCAAACGAGGTGAGCCAGCGGTGCCGAACGCACCAAGCGGCAGCCTTCATGTAGCGGCTCATGATGGGGCCATC
>RGEP01000335.1 GCA_009918225.1 Betaproteobacteria bacterium
CCCCAAAACTTGTCGTTGGCCGAGTAGAGCCACAAGGTCGGAACCGTGGTGGACTTGCCAGGGTTGGCCAACTGCTGTTCCATGGCATCAGGCCGACATGAGGCTCCGGGTGATGCCTCTGGGTTGCCGCCCGCTCCACCCGCAAAGTTTATGCAGCCCATCACGCCAGGCCAGTTTTGCCCGCAAGCGGCCACCGTGGTGAGGCCTCCGACGGACTGGCCAACCAACAGAATTCGATTCTTCGCCACCCAGCCCTGTTCGACGACCCAAGCGTGAACGCTTCGCATGGCCAGAGTTGCCGCAGCCGTTGTCTTGGCGAAATCTGCCTGCCCATTGCAGGTACTGCCGCTCCAGCGCACCCCATGGTCTTCGGGGTCTTCCCGTGTGTTCTCGCCATAGCCAGGCCGCAGCGCTGAGACCACCGCATACCCTCTGGCATGCCAATACCGCACGGCCTCACTGTTGGCCGCAAGCGGGGCCTTCATCGCGGCGCGGCCCACGCGGGCGTGGGGGCGACACCTTGTGCGGCCGCGCCAGCCACCCACAGCCAGCACAGCGAGAGGAGTAGGGAAACAGCAGGTCTCTTCATGGCGCACCTCGGAGCAGATCGATTAAGAACGACACCCGTGATCTTTTGCACTCATCGACCATGACCGGAACGGGGATATCCCTGCCTCGATCGGGGATAGGCCCGCTGGATGAGGTTCCCAGGAGAGGACTTAGCGTGTGGCGCACTTGCCACCTGTCCGCATGCCAACCTACCATGTGTGGCATGGCATTCTCAGAGCATGAGCGTGCGACCAACCATGCTGCACTCAAATGGTTCCTCGCGCGAAGGGCTCCGCCTGAGCACATCCGCGCGCAGCTAGATTTCGGCTACGCCATCGTGGGTCATACCGTCGACCTTCAAGAGATCCGACCAGACTGGCAAGACAAGTCAACGACTCGGCAGCGTGCCTTCGCCCGCGTCAGGTATGTTCGCGCACAGGATCATTGGCGCCTGTATTGGATGCGCGCGAGCCTGAAGTGGCAGCTGTATGAGCCCGCCCCCATCCATGACTCGCTGCAGGACGCCCTGGCCGTCATCCATGAAGACCGCTACGGGTGCTTCTTTGGGTGATGCGCCGAATGGAAACCGTTGATCTCCAAAGAGGACAAGCACCGGATGCGTGCCCGCCTGCTAGGCTACGGACTTAGAGGAAGAAATGCAATCTTGGTCAATCTCTGTTGGGCTGGCTCTCGTACTGATGGCTTCGATGAATCCAGCTGCGCAGGCTCGAGAGGTGGTCGAGGCTACGGTTGAGCGCTCAGTAGGTGCCCCTCCCGCCGTCATTCGCGGGTTGCTCGACGCAGCACCCCAACCCAACGGTAAGCTCTTGCTGGTGTTCCCCGGATGGCCCGGGATTCCCAGAATTGAGATTCGCGAGGGGCGCCCGGCGTGGCTGTATCTACAGCAGCATGTCGAAGAGATGAAGCCCTTGCTGCATCAAGCGGGAATCTCGTTGATGACGGTGGATTGCCCAACGGATCAATGGGGTTTGCGCGGCCCGACTCCCACCGCATGCGATGACAACTACCGGTCAAGCGAGCAGCACGCCAGCGATGTGCGCAGCCTGTTGCGCCGAACAAGTGAGCTCACTGGGCTGCGGATCTTTTACGTGATGGGCCACAGCTACGGCGCCGTCAGCAGTCACTGGCTGGCTGTACGCTTGGGTGAAGAACTGGCCGGGAGCATCCACTCAGCCACGCAATCCATTCCGGGGGGAGGCGCGTTTACGCAATATGCGTTTTCGGTGGCTGGTATTCAACCCTCGCAGATGCCCAAGACCAGCATCTATCTTCATCACCGGGACGATCTCTGCCGCTTCACGCCCTATGACTTCGCCAAGGCCCGAGGCGTAAACGGGCTCATGACCGTGGTCGGGGGAAACCGTTGGTCAGAGCCGTGCGGCAAGGCCAGCTTCCACAGTTACGCTGAGCGCAGCCAGGAGGTGGGTGCCGCGGTGGTTCGATGGATCAACGATGGGGTCATCACACCGCTGATCAAGGGAGCGGGCGACTGAACATGTCGGTTAGCCCGATGGCAAGCACGCCTGAAGGA
>RGEP01000336.1 GCA_009918225.1 Betaproteobacteria bacterium
AGCAGGGTGTTCACCGCCACGGGCACCGCGCCAGCGTGCATGGCGCCCAAGAAGGCCACAGGCCAATCGCTGCAGTCGTGCATCAGCAGCAGCACGCGTTCTTCTCGGCGGATGCCCAAGTGGCGAAGGTGGGCGCTGACCGCTTGCACCCGGCTGGCCAGGTCGGCATAGCTCAGGGCTTCGGTGTCGTCTACGAAGGCGGGCTTGTCTCCACGCCCTGCGTTGAGTCTCAGCAAGTGCTGGGCGAAGTTGAATGGGGTGGGCGTGGCGCTGACGATGGGTGCTGGGCTGGCGGCGGTGGTCTGGCTCACGGTTGTCTCCTGGGGCCGTTGGGTTGTGACGGGGATTGCGCTTGCGTGGGCAGGCAGGCCTTGGTTGGGGGCTCTTGTGCCTCTTCTTGACGCCCGGGCTTGTGCTGTCTGGGGATATGAAGTATTGTGCTTGCGCGAACTTTAAGACCGCTCGAATCCCTTGTCAAGCACTATAGTGCATATTATGAAAAATAAAGAAGACCCCGCGCCGATCGCCCCGGCCGTTGTTCACGATGGCGTGGACCACCTGGCGACCACCGAAGCATCAGCCGAGGAAAACGGCAAGAACCCCTTCCTGCTGGCCCTGGGCGAGCGGGTGCGCGCGCTGCGTTCGCGTCGGGGCATGACGCGCAAGGCCCTGGCCTCATTGGCCAATGTGTCGGAGCGACATCTGGCCAACCTCGAATACGGGGTGGGCAACGCTTCGATTCTGGTGCTGCAACAGGTGGCGCAGGCGCTGCCCTGTTCATTGGCTGAACTGATCGGTGATGTGACCACCACCAGCCCGGAGTGGTTGCTGCTGCGCGAGCTGCTAAGCGGGCGCGACGAAGCTGCGTTGCGCCGTGTGCGCCTGGCCGTGGGTGAGCTGCTGGGTACGGGTGGTGCACATGCGCGAAGTTCCTCCATTGCGCTGATCGGCCTGCGCGGCGCTGGCAAGTCCACGCTGGGGCAGATGCTGGCCGAAGACCTGGGCTTTGCCTTCGTGGAACTCAGCCGTGAGATTGAGAAGTTTGCAGGCTGCTCCATCGCTGAGATCCAGGGCCTTTATGGGCAGAACGCCTACCGCCGCTACGAGCGCCGCGCGCTGGAAGAAGCGATTCAGATCTACCCCGAGGCCGTGATCGCCACCCCTGGCGGTTTGGTCAGTGATGCTGCCACGTTCAACCTGCTGCTGTCTCACTGCACCACGGTGTGGCTGCAGGCTGATGCTGAAGATCACATGAAGCGTGTGGTGGCCCAGGGCGATATGCGTCCCATGGCGGCCAGCAAGGAAGCCATGGAAGACCTGCGCGGGATCCTGGCTGGGCGGGCCGCGTTTTACGGCAAGGCCGAGTTCACATTGAACACGTCGGCGCAGCCCCTGGATGCCACATTTGCCAAGCTGCGCGAAGTGATGCGCGGGGCATTGGGCCTGCCGGTGTAGGGAGGCGCCTAGGGCTTTCCCTTACATGCATAAAAATGCATGTTTGAGCTGTTGACAGGGGAAATAAAGTGCATTAAAGTTCAACCCATGCTGAACACATGCACTGAGGTGCAGGTGGTCGGCAGAGCGAATCAAAGCACAACCCCACCATCCGACAACAGACCCACAACCGCCAACACCGAGCGAGGAGACCCACATGAGCCAAGCCCAACAACCCGTCAATTACGAAACCAACCCCAGCCAGTACCGTCACTGGAAGCTGAGCTTTGAAGGCCCTGTGGCCACCTTGAAGGCCGACTTCGACGAGAACGCTGGCCTGCGCCCGGGCTACAAGCTCAAGCTCAACAGCTACGACTTGGGTGTGGACGTTGAATTGAACGACGCCGTCAACCGCATCCGTTTCGAGCACCCCGAAGTGCGCACCGTGGTGGTGACCTCGGGCAAGGACAAGGTGTTCTGCTCAGGCGCCAACATCTTCATGCTCGGCGTGTCCAGCCACGGCTGGAAGGTGAACTTCTGCAAGTTCACCAACGAAACCCGCAACGGCCTAGAAGATTCCAGCCGCTTCAGTGGCCTGAAGTTCCTGGCCGCGGTGAACGGTGCTTGTGCCGGCGGCGGCTACGAGCTGGCCCTGGCCTGTGACGA
>RGEP01000337.1 GCA_009918225.1 Betaproteobacteria bacterium
GCCAACACCGGCGTGGCCACGCCCACCGTGGAGGCCGGCCCGGGGCCCAGGCGCTGTTGCAGGCCCAAAAAGCAGGCAAAGGCCACGGTGGAACCTGCCAGCGACAGGTACAGGAAGGAGGCCCACCAGGCGCCGCTCAGGGGCCAGGGCATGGCCACGCCCTGCGCCAGGGCCAGGGCCGTGCTCAACAGGGCGCCGGCGCCCATGCCCCAGGCCATGGTGCTCCAAAACGGCAGTCCCAGGCTGCGGTTGCGTGAACTGGCCAGGCTGCCCACGCTGGACAGCAGCACCGCGGCCACGGTGAACAACAAGCCCAGGCCGGTGTGGCCTTTGGCATCCACGCGGGCCATCTCGGGCGCGAAGATCAGCACCACACCGGCGGCGCCCATCACACCGCCGAGCAAGAGGCGCGGCGTCAAGGGCGTTTTCCAAATCAGGTGCGAGGCCACGCCGTTGAGGATGGGCGACAGGCTGTAGCCAATGGCCACCAGGCCCGACGGCACATGGTGTTCGGCCTCGTACACGCACAGGTACGACAAGCTGTACATGAAGAGTCCCTGAAACGCCGCCAGCGCCAAGCCGCGCCAGCCCAACCACAGGGCTTCGCGCCGAAAAGCAGCCACCACGGCGCAGCAGGCGCCAGCCAGGGCGAAGCGCAGGGCCACGCTCCACACCACCGGGGTCTCCGCAATTTGGTAGACGATGGCGTGCCAGGTGGTTCCCCACACCAACACCGCCAGCGCAAAGAGCTGCCAGGTTGGCGGCCCCCTCTTCAGGCTCTGCTGTACCGCGCCCAGCACGCTCAAGGGCGGTTGCTGACCCGGGCTCAGATGTCCACCACCGCGCGCACCGCATCACCCACGCGCAGGGTGCAGCCGCTGCCGCGCACCACCACCGCGTTCATGCCGAAGGCCACGGCACCGCCCAGGCGTTCGTGGCTGCGATAGCTGCGCAGCAGCTCGCTGATGTGGGGCTGGCGCTCCGCCGATTCGGGCTCCACATCGGGTATGGGGCAGCGCGGGCAGGGCTTGGTCAAGGCAATTTCCACGGGGCCTTGCTCGGTTTCGATGTGCAGGCGGCGCAGCTGGTCTTCACCGTGTGGGGTGTCCACGCCGGCCAGCACGATGTTGGGCCGAAAGCGCTCCAGGCCCACCGCTTCGTGGCCTGCTGCCTGAAGCCGGCGGTTGAATTCATCCAAAGACGCTTGGCTCAGCACCAGCAGCGGAAAGCCGTCGCTGAAGGCGTTGAGGGCCTGCACCCCCGCGCTGTAGCGGGTTTCCGACAAGCGCTGGGCTTCGCTGTCAAAGGCGGCCAAGCGCAGCCCCCCGTCCAGCCGCAGGTGCAGGGGCAGCATGCCCGGGGCGCGCAGCACCAGTTCGCTGTGCCGCAGTTCGGGCTTGATCTGCACCATCTGGGGCAGTTCGCGTTGGCTCACAAACTCGCCATCGGCGTCCACCACCATCCATTCGCGGTCGTACTGCAGGCCGGTGTCGCTGACGGTGGCCTGTCGCACGCCCAAGCTGGCGCCAGACTTCAGCGGGTGCAAAAAAAGGCTGGCAATGCTCAATGCGGATTCGTGGCTCATGGCGCGGCGCTTGAAAAATGAGTTGGCATTGTCCCGTGTAGACCGCAAGGCCGAGCAAGGCAGCCGACAATAGGGCTATGGCAAACCATGGCATCAACAGCGTGAGGGGCGGCACCACCCGCACAGGCGGCAGCAGTGCCCCTGGCAGCACGGGGGGCATCGGCGGCATCGGGGGCACCACCGGCCCATCGTCCGGCCGCGTGTTCGTTAGGGGCGATGGGCTGGTGGCCTGTGCGGCGGCCTTGGCTTTGGCTCGGCTCGGATTGCCTGTGGAGCTTCAAGGCATGGCGCCCCAGGGGCCTGCCGTGCCGCCGGCCGCGGCACCTCAAGCCGATGTCCGCACCTACGCGCTCAACGCCGCTTCGCGCGCGCTGCTGCAGCAGCTCAAGGTGTGGGACGCCTTGCCGCCGCACGCGGTGTGCCCGGTGTTGGACATGCACATCGAGGGCGATGACGGCGCGCAACTGGAGTTTTCAGCTTGGCAGCAAGGCGCTGAGGCCCTGGCCTGGATCGTG
>RGEP01000338.1 GCA_009918225.1 Betaproteobacteria bacterium
CGCCGGCATTCCGCAAATCAGCCCTTCGGCCACCAACCCCAAGTACACCCGCCAAGGCTTCAAGACCGCCTTCCGTAATGTGGCTGACGACGTGCACCTGGGCGGCACGCTGGGCAAGTACGCGGTGACCGAGCTCAAGGGCAAGAGCATTGCCGTGGTCGACGACCGCACCGCCTATGGCCAGGGTGTGGCCGATGAGTTCGCCAAGGGCGTGGAAGCCGCCGGCGGCAAGGTGGTGGACCGCCAGTTCACCAACGACAAGGCCACCGACTTCACCGCCATCTTGACCGCCTTGAAGGCCAAGAAGCCCGACGTGGTGTTCTTCGGCGGCATGGACGCGGTGGCCGGCCCGATGCTGCGCCAAATGAAGCAGCTGGGCATCAACGCCAAGCTCATGGGGGGCGACGGCATTTGCACCGGCGAGCTGCCCAAGCTGGCCGCGGGCTCGATGGCCGACGGCCAGGTGGTGTGTGCCGAGGCCGGCGGCGTGGAAGGCGAGGCCAAGACGGCCATGGCCGACTTCGCCACCAAGTTCAAGGCCAAGTACAACGCCGATGTGCAGATCTACGCGCCCTACGTGTACGACGCGGTGATGGTGATGGCCGACGCCATGGTGCGCGCCAACTCCACCGACCCGGCCAAGTACCTGCCGGCCCTGGCCAAGACCGAGGGCTACAAGGGCGTGACCGGCGTGATCGCGTTTGACGAAAAGGGCGACATCAAGAACGGCGCCTTGACGCTCTACACCTACAAGGCCGAAAAGCGCGAGGCCATTGCAGTGGTGCGCTGATGAACAGGGCTTAAAGCGGTTCAGCCGCTTTTCTGCCCAGGGCGCCCGGGGAACCGGGCGCCCTTTTTTATCGCTGCGCTCGAGAGACCGTGCGCCGCTTCTCCGATGGCCCCCAAGGGCCTTGAGGCCGCTGGCAGGCGGCTTTCCCGGGCCTTGGCGACACTGCCGCGCATGAACCCATTGCCGCTGCCCGACCCGGCCTGTGACGAGCTGCCGCCCAGCACGCAAGCCGCGCACGCCCGCCTGCGCGCCGTGCGGCCGCACGACTATGCGCGCAGCCGCAACCACCTTGAAGGCGCGGTCACCCGGCTTTCGCCCTACATCAGCCACGGGGTGCTGACCTTGCCGCAGGTGCTGGCGCAGGTGCAGGAAGACGAGCGCGCACGCGATGCCAAAGGCCGCGGCCTGCCGCCCGAGCACAAGTTCATCAATGAACTGGCCTGGCGCGAGTACTTTCACCATGTGTGGCAGCACGAGGGCAAGGGCATCTTTGCGTCCCTGCACGAGGGGCCCATGCCCGAGAGCAGCTATGCGCGGGTGCTGCCCGAGGACATTCGCCAGGGCCGCACCGGCGTGCCGGTGGTCGACCAATCGGTGCGCGAGCTGTACGCCACCGGCTACCTGCACAACCACGCCCGCATGTGGCTGGCCTCCTATGTGGTGCACCTGCGCAAGGTGCACTGGCGCGCCGGCGCCGACTGGCTCTACGGGCATCTGCTGGACGGCGACCTGGCCAGCAACCACCTGAGCTGGCAGTGGGTGGCCGGCACCGGTTCCCACAAGCCCTACCTCTTCAATGCGGGCAATGTGGAGAAGTTTGCGCCGGGGCCGTGGCATTCGCGGGGCTCGGTGGTGGACGCGTCCTACGAGGCCTTGGAAGCGGTGGCACGCAGCGGCAAACGCCTGGAGCGGCCGGGGCGCGTGGAGCACGCGGCTGTTCAGGAGCCCCCCTTGCTCAACCGCCCGCCCTTTGATGTGCCCGCTGCCAAAGCCGGTGATCTGGAGGGCGCCTGGTTGATGCACCCCTGGAACCTGCGTGCGCCCGAACACCGCAGCCAACCGGTGGTGGGCGTCTTGGTGGCCAGCTTTCACAGCCGCTGGGCCTGGAGCGAGCGCCGCTGGAACTGGGTGGTGGCGCTGATGCGCGAGCACACCGACCGCATCTTCTGGTGCGAAGGGGCGCCCCCCAGCAGCGCGCGCACCGTGGCCGACCCCCACCTTCGCGCCTGGTTGCAGCCCGGCCAAGGCGAGCCGGTGCCGCGCATCTGGGCCGACCCTGGCCGCCGCTGCGGCTCGTTCTCGCAGTTTTG
>RGEP01000339.1 GCA_009918225.1 Betaproteobacteria bacterium
TGGAGTTGTTGATCGATCGACGGGAAGCCATGCGCGCCACGCTGCGGGTGGGGGCGCCGGGCGCACAAGCCGCGGCGGTGCTGGCCCCGGCCTGGGAGCCGCGATACCCAGGCGTGGCGACCGCTCAACTGCAGCTGAGCGAACCACGACAGGCGGTGCTGCACATGGCCCGCGTGGACCTGCGCACACCTTGTCTGCAATGGTTGGCCACACCCCCAGCTGGTTTGGGTGAGGCCCCCCTGGCGCCACCAGGCCGCCACACGCCCGAGACCATCGGCGTCAAAACCAGTACGTTCTTGCGTCAACATCAGTTGCACCTGGCCATCAATGCCGCCCCCTTCGGCCCCGTGGTGGACCAAGAGGGTCTGCTGATGGACGTGGCCGGCTTTCAGGTCAGCCAGGGTCGGCCGGTATCGGGTCCAAGCAAGGACTACCCGGCCTTGCTGCTGATGGCCGATGGGTCGGTGCGCATCCAGCCGCCACCGTTTCCGCAGCAGGGCGTTCTCAATGCGGTGGGCGGTTTCGACATCGTGCTGCGTGACGGCCAGGATGTGGCGCCCAAGGCCGTGGTGCCTTCGGTGCACCCGCGCACGGCCGTGGGGGTATCAAGCGATGGCCGTTGGATGTGGTTGTTGGTGGTGGACGGACGTCAGCTGGATTACAGCCTGGGCGCTACGCTGCATGACCTGGCTGCCTGGCTCAAGGCCTTGGGCGCCAGCGAAGGCATCAACCTCGATGGCGGGGGCACCAGCGCCTTGGTGCTTCGCGGTTCAAGCGGACAAGCCGAATTGGTGAACCGGCCCATCCACCGCAACATTCCTGGAAACGAGCGCGTGTCGGCCAGTCACTTGGGCTTGCGGGTGGGGGCTCGGCAGGAGGACGGTACATGCCGATGAAAGCCGAACTCGATCACTTGGTGGTCATCGCCTCTACGCTGGATGATGGTGTGCGTTGGTGCGAAGCCACCTTGGGCATCACCCCTGGGCCCGGCGGATCTCACCCGCTGATGGGAACCCACAACCGCTTGCTGCGAATCGATGGTCCCGGTTTTGAGTATGCGTACTTGGAAATCATCGCCGTGGATCCAATGGCGTTGCCCACGCGTGCACCGGGGCTCAAGCGCTGGTTTGATTTGGATGATCCCGCGCTGACGAAGCGCTTGGCGCAGTACGGCCCGCAACTGTGCCATTGGGTGGCCCGAACTCCGGATGTGGAAGCCGCGCGCACGGCTTTGCGCCTGCTGCGCATCGAGCGCGGGCCGGTTCTCAGCGCTTCACGTATGACGCCTGCAGGCCTTCTGGAGTGGAAGATCACGGTGCGTGACGACGGCCATCGTCTTTTTGGAGGCGCACTGCCCACGCTCATCCAGTGGGGCGCGGTGCACCCAGTGGGCCAGATGGCCCCCTCGGCGGTGCGCTTGCAGGCCTTACGGCTGCAGCATCCGCAGGCTGCACAGTTGTCACATGCCTTGAGCCGCTTGGGCCTGCTCGGCGACCGATCGATTACGGTGCAGGAAGGCCCAGCGCAGATGCAGGCTTGTCTAGAGACGCGGGCTGGGCTGGTTTGTCTCGGGGAGGTTTCGATCGGATAGGGCGTGCGTGCATTGTCACGGGCGCTTCACACGCCACCGGCATGCTTCAGGTTAGTGTTTGTCAACCAACAGGAGCCGCCGTGCATCAAGAGTCCCCTTCGAACCAATATGATGACAACGAGATCGTCAATTCTTCACACAACCTTCATTTTGAGGACATCCTCAACGCCCGCCTCTCGCGTCGACAGACCGTCTTTGGCGGCATCAGCGCCGCCACCGCTGCCGCCTTCGGAACCCTGAGCCTGACGGCCTGCGGCGGTGGCCAGGACAGTGGTCCTGAGTCCAAGCCATTGGCGCTGGGCTTCAGCGCCGTGGCCAAGAACCGCCTGGATGTGGTGACCGTTCCAGATGGATACCAGGTCAGCATCCTCCATGCCTTGGGCGATCCGCTGCACTTTGGTGACGAGAGCTGGAAAAATGACGGCAGCGAATCTGCTGACTCGTATCAGCGCCGTATTGGTGATGGCCACGATGGCATGTGGTA
>RGEP01000340.1 GCA_009918225.1 Betaproteobacteria bacterium
CATGGCGATTTCACGCTGACGAGCCTTGATCTTGCCGCGCACCTCGGGAGACACCTCGGCCTCCTTCATTTCATCCTTGATTTCTTGCTTGCTCATGCGCATGCCCTGCATGAATTGGTAGCGCTGCAGGGGAACATCGATGGCTGCAATCAGCAACATCGCCAAGGTCACCCATAGGGCTGCATCCATAACGAGCTTGCCGGTGGCCGCCAAGGCAGGCTCCAGACCCATGCGCCCGAGCATCGCCAACTCTTGTGTGTGCGACATCAGCACCCAGACCAAGACCCCACCGACCAAACAAAACTTGAACAGTGCCTTGCCCAGTTCAATCAGCGCGCGAGAACCAAAGATCCGTTTGAGGCCGGCCACTGGGTCGAGCTTGTCGAAGTGCGGCAAGGCTGCTTGCACTGAGAACAAAAAGCCCCCGGTGACCGTGGACGAGACAAAGGCCACCACCAGGGTCACCAGCATGATGGGCAAGGCATAGCCAAAGCCGGCCATCAGTTGCGCCGCACTTTCATGCAGCATCACCTCAGGCGTCACCAAGGCCTTGCGGTCCATCGAAAAGGCACCCTTGAAGAGCGAGGCCATACCGCTGATGAACCAGGCGCCCGAGAGGCTGAGCATGATCATTGACACGATGGTCACGGCCGCCGCCGGCAGGTCGGTAGACCGCGCCACCCGGCCTTCGTCCCGCGCTTTTTGTAGGCGTCGTGCGGTAGGCTGTTCGGTCCGTTCGGCTGCTGTCTCGGCCATTACCGGACCCCCATCAGGTCATCCAGGACGCCAAATGCCTGCACCCACAGCCACTGCAGGCGAAGGCCCATGCTTTCCATGGTCAGCATGCACGCCAGAATGCCCACGAGCATCATGGCCGGGAAACCCACCGCAAAGATATTGAGACTGGGTGCAGCGCGTGTGACCACGCCCAGGCCCGCATTGATCAGCAGCAGGACGGCCATCACCGGCAAGGAAATGAGCAACGCGCCGGTGAAGATCATGCTGCTCCAAGCAATCAACTTGCCCCAGACCGCCTGATTCAGCATCGACTGGCCGATGGGCACGGCAGAAAAGCTTTTGAGCAGCACGCTGAGCAAGAGCAGGTGGCCGCCGGTGCCCACAAAGATGAGCACCGCCATGATCAGCAGAAACTGCGACAAGATGGGAACGTTGCCCAAGGTGGGGTCAATCAAGGTGGCCATGGACAAGCCGATGGCATTGGCCAGTGCTTGGCCAGCCGTCACCACCGCAGCCACCACCACCTGCAGGGTTAGGCCCATCACGCAGCCGATGAAGATCTGGTTGACGATTTCCACCAGGCCCGGTGCCGACATGGGGTCGATCAAGGGCCACTCCACCAGAGGGTAGATGAACCACGTCAAGGCCAAAGCCGCCAAGACGCGCACGCGCCGTGGCACAGCCGAGATGGAAAACAAAGGGGCGGTCAGCAGCAGGGCCGAGATGCGCAGCATCGGCCACAGAAAGGTGTAGAACCGGTTGACGATGTCCGCAGCCAGGAGGTCCATGTCACGATATGTCGCGGTTCAAATGCGGGCCGGTTCTCAATGAAACAGGCCCGGGATGCGCGCAAAGATGTTGCGCCAGTAATCCACCAGGGTGCCGATCTGCCAGGAGCCCACAATCGCCAGCGCCGCGGCCATCGCCACCACCTTGGGAATGAAGCTCAGCGTCATTTCATTAATGGACGTAGCCGCCTGAAAGATACCCACGGTCACACCCACCACCAGTGCCACGACCAGCAAGGGAGCCGACACCAGCACCGTCATCCACAGGGCGTGACGGGCCAATTCAATAACGGTAGCGGTATCCATGGGCAGGTTCCTGGTGTCGGGTGTCAGGGCATGACGAAGCTGGCAGCCAAGGACCCCATGATCAGGCCCCATCCGTCCACCAACACAAACAGCATCAGCTTGAAGGGCATGGAGATCATCATGGGCGACAGCATCATCATGCCCATGGACATCAGCACGCTCGAGACGATCAGGTCGATCACCACAAAGGGGATGTAGATCAGAAATCCAATCGTGAAGGCGCTCTTGAGTTCCGAGA
>RGEP01000035.1 GCA_009918225.1 Betaproteobacteria bacterium
GCCGTGCTTTATGCCGTGCTTTGTGCCGGACTGATGGCCCCGGCGGGTCCTGCCCATGCCGACACCCTGGTGGTCGGCTCCAAGCGGTTTACCGAAAGCTACATCTTGGGCGAACTGGTGCGGCAGCGCTGGATAGAGCAAGGCCTGGCGGCCGAACACCGACAAGGCCTGGGCAACACCGCCATCGTGGAGCAGGCCTTGCGGGCTGGGCGCATCGATGTGTACCCCGAATACACCGGCACCATCCTGCGTGAGATTTTGCAAAGGCCCCAATCGCAGGCGACCCTGGCTGAACTCAACACTTGGCTGGCCCCACGCGGCTTGAAGGTGGGCGTGCCGCTGGGCTTCAACAACAGCTATGCGCTGGCCCTGCGGGCCGACCGCGCCGCGGCACTGGGGCTGCGCCGCATCAGCGACTTGGCGGCCCTGCCTGCAGCCCAGCAGGCGGCCCTGCGCACCGGCTTCAGCGCCGAGTTCACCGCCCGCGCTGACGGTTGGCCCGGGCTGCGAGAGCGATACGGCCTGCAGCTGCAAGCCGGCCGCGGCCTAGACCACGGCCTGGCCTATGCCGCGCTGCAGCGCGGCGAAGTGGACGTGGTGGACGCCTACTCCACCGACGCCGCGGTGCACCGTCTGGGCCTGGTCTTGCTTGAAGACGACCTCGGGGCCTTCCCGCGCTACGACGCGGTGCTGCTGATGCGCCTGGGTGTGGACGAGTCCCCACTGCAGCACTTGGCGGGCCGATTCACTGAGGCTGCGATGGCCGAGCTCAATGGCCGGGCTGAGGGTGGCGAAACTTTTGAGGCAGTGGCGCGCTCGGCCCTGGCGGCACTGGCGGGGCCTGTCGGCACAGCGCCACCCGCAGCCTCATTCGCGTCTCGGCTCTTCGCGCCCGACCTGCCGCGCCTCTTGGCCGAACACGCCGCCTTGGTGCTGGCCTCCACCGGCCTGGCGGTGCTGCTGGGTCTGGCGCTGGGCCTTGCGGCACAGCGCAGGCCCCGTTGGGGCGGGTTGATCTTGGGCGCGGTGGGCTTGCTGCAAACCATCCCCTCATTGGCGCTGCTGGCGGCCCTCATCGCCGCCTTGGGGCGCATCGGCACCGTGCCGGCGCTGATCGCGCTGTTCTTGTACGCCTTGTTGCCGGTGGTCAGTGCCACGCAAGCGGCTTTGAGCCAGGTTCCGCCGGGGCTGCGGCAAGCCGGCTTGGCCCTGGGCCTGCGCCCCATACAGGTGCTGTGGCATGTGGAACTGGCCTTGGCACGGCCGGTGATTACCGCTGGCGTGGGAACGGCCGCGGTGACAGGCGTGGGAACGGCCACCGTAGCGGCTTTTGTTGGCGCAGGCGGCTTGGGCGAGCGGATCGTGGCTGGGTTGGCGGTCAACGACGCGGCGCTGATGATGGCCGGCGCCGTGCCCGCAGCCGTGATGGCCCTTGCGGTGCAGGCCTTGTTTAAGCGGCTGCAGGCACTGAACTGAAGCGCCGGGATGCGGCGGCTGATCGAGTGGAGGCGATCAGAAAGCCGCCACCGCGCCGTTGGAACGGGGATCGAAGCCGCCTTCGAGCACGCCATTGGCGTGGTGCATCAACAGGCCGGCGTGGCCCACCGCTTCGTCCCAAGCCCCGATGGTTTCCACCTCATGGCCCCACTGGCGCAACTGCGCCACCACCTCAGGAGCCCATCGGGATTCCAGCTTGAGGGTGTCGCTGGCATTGCCCCAGGTGCGGCCCAGCAACCAACGTGGACGCGAAATGGCCAGCTGCGGGTGGTCACCGAAGTGGCGCACGCGGTTGAATACGGTGGCCTGGGTTTGCGGCTGACCATCTCCGCCCATCGTGCCGTACACCATGAAGCGGCCGTCGCCGAACTCGGCCAGGGCAGCGTTGAGGGTGTGGAAGGGTTTCTTCAGCGGCTCCAGGGTGTTGATGTGCCCGGGCTGCAGGCTGAAGCTGCAGCCGCGGTTCTGCCAGTTCACGCCGGTATGGGGCAGCACCACCCCGCTGCCGAACTCATGGTAGATGCTCTGAATAAAGGACACCGCCACGCCCTGCCGGTCGATCACCCCCATCCAGATGGTGTCGCCGGGCTCGGTGCGCCGCCCCCAGGGCAGCGCGCGCTGAGGGTTGTAGTCGGCCACGAGGCTGTCGAGGAAGGCCGGCGCCAGCAGGTCTTGCGCGCGCAGCTTCATGAAGGCACGGTCGGTGACGTGCGCATCGCGCACCTTGAAGGCGCGCTTGGTGGCTTCCACCTGGGCATGCACGAAGGCAGCGCTCTCAGCGCCTTGCCGCCAATCCTGCACCTGGAGCATGCGCTCCATGAGGCCCAGGATCATCAGCGAGACCACACCCTGAGAGGGCGGAACCATGTTGTGCAGCCGCGCGCCGTGGGCGTGCAGCACCAGCGGGTCGACCAGGCTGGCCTGGTGGCTGCGAAGGTCCTCCAGGTCCAAGGGGCTGCCCACGGCCTGAAGTTCGGCGGCCATTTCTCGCGCCAGGGCGCCGCGGTAAAACTCGTCGGTGCCTTTGGCGGCCAGGCGCTGCAGGGTGGCCGCCAGCCGCGGCTGCTTGAACCACTGGCCCGGCTGCGGCACCGCACCACCGGGCAGGAAGGTTTCGCTAAAGCCCGGCGCGTGCTCAATATCGGCCCGCTTGGCCGCGGTGAGGGCGCTTTGGCTGAGGGTGGTGGGCATGCCGCTGCGGGCATGGTGAATGGCATCAGCCAAGAGGCGAGACAGGGGCAGCCGGCCACCCAGGGACTGCTGGGACAAGCGATGGGCCGCACCCCAGCCGCTGACGGTGCCCGCCACGGTCAGCGCAGCCACCCCGCCGCGAAAGGGAATGCTGCCCGTGATGCCGCGCTTCGCATACCACTGGCGCGTGGCCGCGCGCGCGCTGCGGCCGCTGGCGTCAATGCCCCCGGGCACACCATTGGGGCCCCGGATCACCCAAAAACCGTCGCCCCCGATGGCGTTCATGTGCGGGTACACCACGGCAATGGTGGCGGCCGCAGCGACCATCGCTTCCAAGGCGTTACCGCCCTCGCGCAAGACATCAACAGCCGACTGCGCCGCCAGGGAGTGGGGGGCCACGGCCATGCCGCGGGTGCCGTAAACGGATTGCATCGTGTGGTCTCGCTTGAGGTGGGCTACTTCAAAATCGTTTCACGCATGAACAGGATCGTGGCGTAGAACTGGAAGTCGGCGTTTTCCTTGCGGGCAAAGCCGTGGCCTTCGTTTTCAGCGCGCAGGTACCAAACCGGTGTGCCATTGGCGCGGGCCTTGGCCACGATCTGCTCGGCCTCGGTCCACGGCACACGCGGGTCGTTCTTGCCCTGCACCACAAACATGGGCTTGCGAATCTTGTGCGCGTTGGTCAGCGGCGAAATGTTGTGCAGAAACTCGCGCATCGCAGGGTCACGCTCGTCGCCGTACTCCACGCGGCGCAGGTCGCGGCGGTAGCTTTCCGTGGTCTCCAGGAAAGTGACGAAGTGGGAAATGCCCACCACATCGATGTTGCCTGCTATGCGGTCGGCATAGTGCGTGGCCACCGCCAGGCTCATGTAGCCGCCGTAGCTGCCGCCGGTGACCAACACGCGCGAGGCGTCCAGATCCGGCTGCTGGGCAATCCAGTCCAGCAGCGCGCCGATGTCCTTGACCGAGTCTTCGCGCAGCCGGCCGTTGTCCAAGGCCACAAAGGTTTTGCCGTAGCCGGTGGAGCCGCGCACATTGGGCTGGATCAGGGTGATGCCCAGCTCTTGCACATAGTACTGGTTGCGCGCCAAAAAGCCCACCTTGGCCTGTGCTTCAGGCCCGCCGTGGATGTTGATCAACACGGGGCGCTTGCCCGTGAACTTGGCCGGCGGCCGGGAGATCAAGCCCGAGATGGTGCGGCCGTCAAAGCTCTTCCAGCGGATGATCTGTTGTTCGGTGAACGAAGCCACCTCCACATCCGGGTGGGCATGGGCCTTGGTCCACTGGGTCACCTTGCCCGTAGCAGCATCCAGGGTGTAGACCTGGCCGGGGCCCTTGGCCCCGTTGACGCCGAAGGCGGCCAGGGGCTGCTTCTTGTGAAAGCGCATGGACCCCACGCTGCCCTCGGGCAGGCCTTTGTAGGAGCGCTCAGCCCAGTTGCGAGCCGGATCGAAGAAACGGGGCTCGTCCTTGCCGTCCACGTTCACCGAGGCTGCCAACAGCTTGCCGTCGTAGCTCATCGATGCGCCGGCAACATCCCAGGGAATGTGAGCCGTGATGCGCTGAAGCTGACCGGTCTTGAAGTCGAAAGTGGCCAGCTCTCGGAACTCGCCGAAGCGGTCGGTGGCCACCAGGAGGCCAGAGCCGTCGGGCAAGAAGCGCGTGGCGGCGTGTACACCGCGGATGTTGGAGCCGGGCTCGGGCAGAACCTGCCGGCGCTGTCCGGTTTCCACGTCCATGAGCCACACCTGAGACTCATTGGCCGAGATGTAGCGGTTGATGGTCAGGGTCTTCTCATCCTTGGACAGCGTGCCGGCGTTCCATCCGGTGCCCGGCAGCTCGGCCAGGGTTTTCACACTGCTGGGATCCATCGGGTCCATGGTGCGCAACACGGTGCTGACCGTCGTGCGGGTACCACCGCGCGCGGTGCGGTCCAACGGAACCGAGCTGAACAGGAAGCGACCACTCTTGCTGAACCAGGTTTCGAAGGCGTGGCGCTCGTCCGGGTTGGTCAGCAGAGTCGACTGCCGAGAAGGCAGGTCCAGCCGGTACAGCTGCGAGACCTCATTGCCGCCCGTGGCCCGCGGATAGATCAGGAAGCGGCCTTCCTTGGGTTCGTAGTGGGCCGAGCTCACGGGCTCGGGTCCTTCGGTCAGGGCCTCCAGCGGGCCCATGGGCCGGGTCAAGCGGAACAGGTGGTTGACGCTGGAGCCTGGCGCCCGGTGGCTGACGATCATCTCCGGCTTGGTGGGATGCCAGGTGACGAAGCCGTGGCCGCGAAAATCGGTGTACTTGTCGACCTGGGCGGCCAAGGAGGCCGGGATCGGCGGGATGCCCTGAACCAAGAGGTTGGCATTCGGGGCGATCACCGCCGACGGATCGGGTGCGACGCCTGGGCCACCTGAAGGTGCAAGGCCTGCACAAGCAGCCAGCAGGGCCGACAGGCCCAGAGCGGCCAACGTGTGGCGCCAGCGGCGAGGGCGGCTGGCGGAGCAAGGGCTGGAATTCAGGTCAAGGGGGTACGGCATGGTCAGCTCGGCATGATCCAAAACCGCGCAGCTTACGCGAGCCGGGGGCCCTTGGCGGGCCTATGCGGGAATGTCCGAGCTTGGCCCCCGCTGCAGCACGGCGCCCCGAGGCGCTGTGCCCAAACCGGCGCTCAGCGTTGCGAAGAGAGCAAGAGCCGATCGCTCGTTTCGACCCCGTCGACCGCATCCAACTCGATGGCCATCTGGGTGCACACGGCGCGGCACAGCGTGGCCACCCGTTCGCTTTGCAAGCGATAGAAGATCTGCGTGCCCTCGCGCCGCTTGGCCAGGATGCCGCTGCGGTACAGCGTGCCCAGGTGCTGGGACATATTGGGCTGGGTGGTGTCGATCAGCTCCAGCAGCTCGGTCACGTTCTTTTCCTGCTGGCACACCGCACTGATGATCTTCAGCCGCACCGGCGTGGCCAGGATGGAAAACAGCTCTGCGGCGGACTCGAAGACGCGGTCTTGGTCGAGTTCGGGTTCGCTGTCAACGTGGGCGGTGGGCATGTCAGCAGTCTATTCGAAACCATGGATATGTGCCGCCGGGCTTGGCGGCAATGCCAGACGGCCGGCGCTACGGCTAGGGCCTGGCCTTGGGTTCGGCCCTGGGGTCGCCCTTGGTCGACTTTGGGGTTTCAAACCGGTAATGGTCTCGGTCCAAGACTGCTGCCACGGCGGTGACCTCTTCAGGGAACAGGCCCATGTTCAATTCGGTGCTGCAGTAGTCCACCATGCCCCGCAACAGACCGGCGGTGTTCACCTTGCCCTGGGGACGGTAGATGGCGCTGCCGTTTCCGCCCACCCGGCGTGTGTGGCAAGCCGTGCACTGGTGCTCGGCCATCAGCTTTTCTCCCAAAGCCAAGTCTGCACCGCGAAACAAGAGACCCGTTTGCGCCGACGCGGCCGTACCGACCACGGCACAGGCGCACAAGGTGAGGCCACTCAGGGCTGCCAGGGCGCGATGGCCGAGCATGGGAAGGGTTTTCACGATTGGCAGTGTGACAAGGGCGCCGGTAGATTCGATTCGACTGATATTTAACGCCAGGCCGCCGCACTTGGCAAGCCCTGCACAAGGCCGCAGCACTCAGAACCAGCCTTGCGCCCATCGGGGGTTTTCCTTCGCCCACAATAGCGCGGTTTCAACCAAGGAGTTTCCACCCATGAGCCTGTTGCGAACCCTGGCGGTGGCCTGCCTGGCCCTGTCGTCCCACTGGGCAGCCGCCCAGACCGATGTGAACCTGGCCCGCAACCTGGCGGCCACCTGCGCCAACTGCCACGGGATCAACGGGCAAGTGGTGGGCAAGGATGTGAAGCCCCTGGCCGGCGTGCCCGCAGCCAACATCGTGGGCCTGATGGCCGCCTACAAGGCTGGCGCCATTCCCAACACGACCATCATGCACCAGATCGCCAAGGGCTACACCGACGACCAGATCAAACTGATCGCCGGCTACTTCGCTGCCCAGAAGCCGGCTCAGAAGTGAAGGAACGCACCATGACGACGAACACCCTTTCCCGCCGCCGCCTGCTGGGCGCCGGCTCAGCCTTGGCCGGTTTGTCCCTGGCCGGATGCGCCAGCACCGCTTCGGGCCCCTCCATCGGCCGCGTGGTGGTCATCGGCGGCGGTTTCGGTGGCAGCACCGCCGCGCACTACCTGAAGATGTGGGGCGGCAACATCGACGTGACGCTGGTGGAGCGAAACGCCAGCTTCATCTCCTGCCCCATCTCCAACCTGGTGTTGGGCGGCTACAAGCAAATGGGTGACATCACCAAGGGCTACCAGGGCTTGCGGGCCATGGGAATCAAGGTGGTGCAAGGCGAAGTCACCGCCATCGACGCTGCAGCCAAGCGGGTTCGGCTGGCCGACGGCACCCAACTGCCCTACGACCGCCTGGTGGTTTCACCCGGTGTGGACTTCATGAACGAAGCAGTGGCCGGCCTGGCCACGCCGGCCGCGCAAGCCAAGTTTCTGCACAGCTGGAAAGCCGGCCCACAAACCGTGGCGCTGCGCAAGCAGCTCACCGATATGCGCGATGGCGGTGTGGTGGCCATCTCCATCCCCAAGGCGCCCTACCGTTGCCCGCCCGGGCCCTATGAACGGGCCTGCATGGTGGCGGCCTACCTCAAGGAACACAAGCCCAAGAGCAAGGTCTTGGTGCTTGACGGCAACCCGGAGATCGTGTCCAAGAAGGGCTTGTTCGAAAAGGCCTTCAAGGACCGCTACAGCGGCATCCTGGAGTACCGCGCCAACGCCGAGCTTCGCGAAGTGGACGCCGGCAACAGCGTGGCCAAGCTTGAGTTTGAAGATGTAAAGGCTGATGTCATCAATGTGATCCCGCCGCAGCGGGCCGGCGACATTGCGCGCAACGCAGGCCTGATCAATGCCAACAACCGCTGGGTGAACGTGAACTGGTTGAGCATGGAGTCCACCGCGGTAGCCGGCATCCACGTGCTGGGTGACGCCACCATGAGCGCCCCGGCCATGCCCAAGTCGGGCCATATGGCCAACCAACATGCCAAGGTGGCGGCTGCGGCCATCATCAACCAGCTGCAGGGCCTGCCGGTAAACCCCACACCGGTGGTGATGAACACCTGCTACAGCTTCGTCTCCAAGACGGAGGTGGTGCACGTGGCCTCGGTGCACCAGTACAACGCCGAGCAGAAGACCTTTGTGCCGGTACAGGGTGCAGGCGGTGTGTCGGCTGCGGCCAGCGAGATCGAAGGGCGTTACGCGCTGAGCTGGGCCGACAACATCTGGACCGACATGCTGCGGGCTTGAGCCAGCCCCCAGGGGCGGGCGCGCCAGGGCCAAGCACAAGAGCTGCGCCACTGGCCATCAAAGGGCACCTTCGGGTGCCCTTTGTCGCTCTGCGCTCTTGGAGCTTACGGCGCTTCCGGCGCTCTTGGAGTGTTGATCTTGCGGGGTTTGACGCGGCCGCCCTGCTGGGCCTTGAGCCACTGCTCCACCACGTCCCACACCGGCTTGTGGCCTGCGCGCGCGGCCTCTTCGGCCACCGGTGCCCAGCCGGCCACCTTGTAGGTCTTGCCCGCTTCGATAGCCTTGCCACGCAGGCGCAGGTCGCTGATGCGCCGCCCCATCTTTTCCCCGGGTGTGCAGCTGTAGCTCAGGCCACCCACACGCACCATGTCGCCGCCTTGTTGGTAATAGGGGTCGGGATTGAAGAGGTTATCGGCCACGTCTTCCAGAACCGTCTTGATCATCTCGCCGCTCATGTTGGTCACGGTGGCGTAGGGGTAGGTGATGGCGAGCTGGTCCATCATCAGCTCGCGCGTGATCACGTCACCCGGCAAGAGCGAGGACCCCCAGCGAAAGCCCGGGGAGAAGGCCAGGTCCGCACCCTGCACGTCCATGAGGGCATCGCAGATCAACTGGTCCCAACTGCCATTGAAGTTGCCCCGGCGATAGAGCAGGCCATCGGAGACCGCCAGCTTCTCGGCCAGCTTGGCCTCATAAGGCGCGCGAACCTTGGTGATGAGCGCGTCCATGCCGGGGTCGGCTTTCAACTGATTGGCAAACACCGGCAGCAGGCGATAGCGGTAATCCGTGACCTTGCCGCCCTTGACCTCGAAGTCCATCACGCCAAGAAACTTGCCATTGCTGCCGGCATTGGTCACCAGCGTGGTGCCGCCGGGGTTCTTCACCGGAATGGCCACGGGGACCCCATCATGCGTGTGGCCGCCCATGATGGCGTCAATGCCCCGCACCCGGCTGGCCATCTTGAGGTCCACATCCATGCCGTTGTGCGACAGCACCACCACCACCTGGGCCCCTTTGGCCCGCGCCTGGTCCACCACCTTCTGCATGTTTTCGTCCTGGATGCCAAAGCTCCAGTCGGCCACCAGGTAGCGGGGGTTGGCAATGGGCGTGTAGGGGAAGGCCTGGCCCACGATGGCCACAGGCACGCCATTAATCGGCCGGATCACATAGGGTTTGAATACGGGGTCTTCGAAGTCGGTGGTGCGGACGTTTTGCGCCACGAAGTCGACCTTGTGCGCACCGCCCGGCGTGCCCGGCGCCGCTTGGCCAGCAAAGTCGTTCTCCACGATTTCCTGCACCCGCTTCATGCCATAGGTGAACTCCCAGTGGCCGGTCATCACGTCCACGCCCAGCAGCTTGCAGGCGTCCACCATGTCTTGGGCCTGGGTCCACAGCGAGGTGGCCGACCCCTGCCACGTGTCACCACCGTCCAACAACAGGGCCCCCGGGCGATTGGCCTTGAGCTGCTTGACCAGCGTGGCCAGGTGCGCAAAACCACCCACCCGGCCGTAGCGTCGGGCTGCGGTTTCAAAGTCCAAGTAGGTGTAGGCGTGGGCCAAGGGGGTGCCAGGCCTCAATCCAGCTGCCTTTAGCAAGTGCTCACCAACCAAGTGCGGCCACTGGCCCTTCATCGACTCCAGGCCCATGTTCACGCTGGGCTCGCGGAAGTAGATCGGCTTGAGCTGCGCATGGCAATCGGTCATGTGCAGCAGGCTGACCTGCCCAAAGGGCGCGATGTCGTACAGGCCGCCGGGCGCGGTGCCAGCGGTTTGGGCGTCAGCCTGGGCGTGGCGGCCCAGGGCCATGCCGGCCGCACCTGCGGCGGCCATCACCTGCAGGAATTCACGCTTGCTCAAGCTCATGGGGGCTGGCCTATTGGGTGTTGACAGGCGACTTGGGGTCCAGCAGCAAGGCCATCACATGACGAATTTGGTCTTCGTTGAGCAGCTTGGCGTGGCCAAAGCGGGGCATGCCGGAGCACGCCATGTACGCATTGCTGTTCCAGATCTTGGCCCAGGTGTACTTCAGGATGGGCTCGGCAGCGGGGCTGCTGGGGTCAGAGACGCCGCGCAACTTGCCGTATTGGTATAGGCTCGGGCCCAGCGATCCATAGCTGAGCTCGGCTTTGCTGATCTGGTGACAGTTGTAGCACTGCGCGCCGTTGCCCTTGGGGTCGGTGCTGGCATCGGTCCAGGTCATGCCGCGGCCATTCTGAGCCAGGCGCTCGCCTTCGCGCCAATCGCCCAGGTACTTGCCGCCCTCGGGCCACTTCACCGTGGCCATGGCTTCCTGCATGATCTTTTGCATCGCCTCAGGGGCGGGCATCTTGTCCGAGGAGCAGGCCGACTGGGCCAGGTCCTGCTGGATGCGGTCGACCTTGGCGATCCCTTGGTCGCGAAACGCAGCCTTGATCATCGCGGCAGCCTGGGCATCGAGCTCCTTCGGAGACGGGATCGAGGCGCAACCCACCGCGGTGATGGCCGCTGCAGCCGTGGCCGCCAACAGGGCCAGCGAACGCAGGCGCGTAACAGGCGCACGGACATGGCGCTCGGGTGTGTGAAGGGTAGGGTGATTCATGGTGCCAACTCCTGCTGTGGGCTTCAACGCTTGATGGCGGGGGCGATGGACTCCGCGCCTTTGGCGTTCACGCCCATGTAGACGCCCAACGCCACCGTGAGGTCGGAAGCAAAGCCGGGATAGGGAAAGCGTTGCTGTCGGTAGCAGTCGTTCAACCGGAACTGCATGCTCCACATCGCCCCTTGGCTGACGCGATAAGCAGGCCAAGCCGCAAAGCCGACGCCGTCGCCGGGGTTCTTCGTGAGGTTGGGCAGCTCTTGAAGCCGGATGCGCTTGCCATCGGCGGCGTGGCAAGAGGCGCAGGAGAAGTCCATGGGCCCGCCCCGGAAGAAGAAGGCTCGCTTGCCCAGCTCATAGAAGCGCTTTTCCTCGGGGTGCTTCTGCGGCAAGTTAAAGCGCTGCCCGCGCGATTCAGCGGCGATCCAGGTGGCCAAAGCTGTGACGTTGGCCATTTCGCCCGCGCCAAACGGTGTGTTGCTGATCTCCTGCGCATTGAAGCCCTGCAAGGTGGCCATGCAGGTGACCAGGCGAGACTCCACATCCTGAACCTTGCCCGTGTCGGCAAAGTAGCGGGGCAATTGGACCCAGGCCCCTTTGACCACGCCGGGGCCCAAGCCCAGGTCGCACTTTTCCAGGGTGGCCTTCTTGGGGCCCCGGGCCTGTTTCCACAGGTCTTCGCCCTTGGCCTCGAAGAGGTCCGCTGGGTTGCCGTCTTCCAGCATCTTGCGGTACTCCGCGATGCCATCGGCGGTGGACTTGGTCTGAGCAGCCGCCATCAGCGGTACGGCTAACACAGCGGCCACCAGGGCCTTGGTGCTGGGCTTCATGGGTGTCTCCTCATCTTGTTTTGGGGCGGGGCTCACTCGCGCCCCCGCACCGGGTCAGCTGACCGTGGCCTCATCGGTGCGCTTGTCACCCTTGTTGTCCACCCAGGTCACGGCGATCTTGTCGCCGACCTTGGCGCCCTTGACGGTGAACTGCAAAAAGGGATTCTTGGAAACGGCCGGCCCCCATTGGGCTGCAAAGATGGGCTTGCCGTTGTGGGTGGCGGAGACGTCCTGGATGAACCAGGCGGGAATGGTCTTGCCGGCCGAATCCTTGCGCTGACCGGTTTCCATTTCGTGGCTCATGAGGACGCGGACGGTGGCTTTGTCGCCGGTGGCTTGTGCGCGGATGCGCATCGGGTCTGCCATGGGGTTCTCCTGATG
>RGEP01000341.1 GCA_009918225.1 Betaproteobacteria bacterium
ATGGTCGGCATTCAACACCCTGAACGCCCCGGTACGGTGATGGCGGAGTTGCCCCTGAAGGACGGCGCCTTGGCCACCAGCGGCGACTATGAGCGCTGCATTTGGCGAGACGGACGGCGCTACGGGCATGTGCTTGATGCGCGCAGCGGTTGGCCCGTTCAGTACTGGCGCAGCATCAGCGTGCGGGCCCCAAGCGCATTGATGGCCGGCGGATTGAGCACGGCGGCCATGTTGATGGAAGCTCAGGGATTAGAGTTGTTGAAGGAAGCCGATGTTGACTTCCTGGCCGTAGATGCTCAGGGATGGGTACACACCCGTTCAGGTATGCAGAGCCTGGCCTAGGTTCACGGCAGCCACCCTAGAGCGGCTGCAACACCGAAGACCCCCCCGGGGCACATGGCGCCTCAATTGCGGATCAGCTGCCCAGCATCCATGGCCAGCCGCACTGGCTTGCTGAGGATCTCCAGCAAGATGAGGGCTCGGTGTTCACCGTCCACACCTTGATACAGGGCTTCTAGCCCCTTGAAAGGCCCATCCGCCACCGTGACCTTGTCACCGGGTTCGAAGAGGTGGAGGGGGTCAAAATGCTTTTCGCGGTCGCGCAACCAATCGATGAGCTCGGGCTGCACCCGCGCCGGGCGGCCTCCGAACTGCACCAAGTTTCGCACCCCCAGCGTGGACCGGATAGGTGCCCAACTGCGCCCCTGGGCGCTGCTGTCCAGCCGCACAAACAGGTAGCGAGGAAACATGGGCTCGTCCAGCATCACGGCTTTGCCGCGCCGAACCTTTTGCACATGCAAACGGGGCATGTAGGGCTCAAAGCCCTGCCGCTGCAGGTTTTCCAGTGCAACAGCCTCTTTCCGCGGGTGCGTGTGCACCGCGTACCAGCCCCACTGGGCTGCCGCCGCCTCGGCCTGTAAGACCGGAGCGGGTCCAGCCGCGGCTGGGACAGAGCGGTCGGCAGTCGAGAGCGGCACGATGGAGGCTGGCAAGGATGGATCAGCGAGAGCGGCACTGTATCCGAAGCCGAAGTTGAGTCAAAATGATCGGCGCGGCCAACTATTGGTTTTGGCTGCATTAAGCACTTACTTTTCCCTAACCCATTTGAAACACATCCCCGGATGGCCCCCCTTTGGGGCCATCAAACCGGCGGCGTGTGAACCCTATGAATGAATTTGACGACAGCGGCGTGGGCACCGCCTTTGGCGCTGCACAGGCCAACAGCACCGGTCATGGCGAAACGGATCATGGCCGGCACCGCAACGGCGACCAGCGAGCGCGCGAGCGCGGTCACAACAACCGTGGCTCACGCGGCAATCACCCCGCCCAGGACCGCCAGGCTGTACTCGTAGACGCGCGCTTTTGGGCTTGGCTTAACAACGCAGAAGCCGGCGCTTGCAACACCGAGCAGGTTCGGGACAGCTTGCATGAGTTGGTGCATCAACAGGGTGGCAAGGCGGTCAGAGCCCTGTGGTACACGGACCAAGACAACGACCGCTCCGTTCCAGGCCTACAGGTGCGGCGGGTGCCCTCCAATGCTCAAGACCAGGGCGTTACCATGCTGCGAGCCATGGCCCAAGACTTGGCTGCCTTGGCCGAGCATCGCGGTGTGGACCGTGTGCTTTTGGTCAGCGACGATGACCGCCTGTTGCTCGCCCTGGATGAGGCACAGCGCCGCGGCCTGATGATCGACATGCTGGTGGACCGTGACTCGCAAGACCTCCAGGCGCTCAGCGAAGATGAGCCCCACTGGGCGACCCTGTTGTTCCAAGCCGACCGCCTTGTTGTCCTGGGCGGGGCTGAGTCGAGTGCCCGAGGTCATCGCGCCCGACAGAATGCATTCCCTGAGAGCCGAGCCGTTCGCCGCGAGCCGCCATCCGCCGAGGCCAGCGGCATCATCGAAGACGAGGTGCTGAAGTGGTGGGACGATGAAGCACCCGAGCAGCGCGACACGTGGCGCCAAGAAGTTCAAGCCGCCCGCGGCATTCCGCAGGAACTGGACCGCCAACTGCTGCTGCGCATCAGCCGGCGCTTGGGCCAGGCGCTGAGCCCGGCTGAAAAGTCAGCGA
>RGEP01000342.1 GCA_009918225.1 Betaproteobacteria bacterium
GTCGGCGCCACACGCCGCTGCTCAGATCGAATCGACCATCGCTTTGGTGGTAAAGCGCATCGGCCACCTCCAGCAGGGCACGGGTTTCGCCGTCGATGGGCACCGGCGCGCCACCGGCTGCGGCATTGATGCGACTGATGAGGCTGCCCTCGCGGTAGCGCGAGTACTTGATTTCGATGCGATCGATCTCGTCCAGCGCAAGCCGGAACCAGGCCTGTGCCGTGGCCTCGTCAGGTGCGGCCAGCTGAATCTCGCCGGGCCCGCCCAGCGCACGAAAGGCGGTGTGGAAGATCGGCAAGGGGCTAGAAGATACGGCTCAGGCCCCAATGCGAGAAGCGTGCATCGAAGGGCGTTTCGTTGCTGCGTTGGCGGTACTGCTCGATACGCAGGTCGGTGCTCCAGTGGGCGTCGATCTTCCAGGCCAGGCGCACACCCGCCGTACGGGCAGTGAAGGCCGACAAGCGCTGGTCAAAGCTGAGAACGGAGCGGCCGGGAATCACACCGGGTGGAATGCGCAGCGCTTCGGGGTCGGCAGGGTCCGGCGGTGAGTAGAAGGACGCTGCCGTCTGGCGATGCCCGCGCCACAGGGGCGTCAATGAGAAACCGCCGGGCAGCGCTTGTACCCACTCCGCGCTGTAGGTGCTGGAGCGGATGTCAAAGCTGTCGCGGTAGTCGCGCGCCGACAGGCGCATCGTGGCTTCGGGCCCGCGGAAGTGGTGGTTCCAGCGCGCCAACACCGCGGTTTGCCGCCTCACCTCGGGCCGTTTGTCGAAGAGCTTGTAGGGATCACTGAAATCACCTCGTCCGTAGGCATGTGTGAGGTTGATCTGCACGATGTCCACGGGCGTGAGGACCTGCGTCACGCCCAACAGCACATCGGTGACGCGCTTGTGGCTTTCCACCCGAACGCCGCGGCGCAGCGGCAGGATGCGGTCTTCAGCGTGGCCGGCGGCCACACTGAAAGTGGTGTTGCGGTCTGGCGTCTGGAAACTTGCACCGCTGGACACCACGCGTGACCTGTAGTCGGGCTCGCTGCTGACGGCAACCCCCAAAGAGGCGCTGCTGTGGCCCCAGTGGCGCGTCAAGCGGGCATCGCCCGCGTTACGGCGCTCTTCAATGCGTTGGGCGCTGTCGGCGACCGAGTAGTAGGCCGGCGAAGCACCGGAGATGGCGTCAGTGACAGCCGAACCTTCTAGGCTCCACTTCTCGCCCAGCGGCGTCACCACGCCAACCGATGGCGCGCGAATGGACATGCGTTTGAAGCCCGGCTGGCTGTCCACATAGTCCAACAGCTTGAAGGACACCAGGGTGTCAGTGGGCGCCGTGCTGGCGTGTGCGGCGCCGCCAGCGGCCAGACCCAAGCCTAGGCCGGCAGCGGCTGTGGCCAGTGCCTGCAGGGTGGGGCTCAGTTGCATCCGCAGCCTCCGCCACCCACCGATCGGCCGCCCGAGGCCGCTTCTTTGCTGAAATAGATGTGGTCGGCGAACGAGGATTCGAGCCGGTCGGCATCGAACTGCATGGACGGCCGCGCCAAGTCACCCTTGTCGAAGGCCGCCACGTTGACCCGTGGGGCCAGGGCACAACCGCCGAGCAGGGCGGCCATGCAGATGAGTGCCGGCAACGAGGCGCGCATGGACATTCTCCTCACAGGGCACAGGATAGCGCGTGTCGGGCCTTCGCGGGCCTGTCGGGGGGCTGGGTTTGCCGTCAGGACGCGCCGCCCAGCGCCTCTTGCACCGAGCGGGCCGCCTTATCGCCCAGGCTGGCGGTGAAGCCTTCATGACGGTGGACGATGCGGCCATCCGGCGCCACCAACAGGCTCGTGGGCATGGTCTTGATGTCCAGCGTGCGCGCCAGCGCCGCCTGCGGGTCGAAGGCGATTTCGAATTTGGCGGGATTGGCCTTGAGAAAGGCTTGTGCGTCCTCGCGCTTGCGGTCCACCGTGACCGCCACGATGCGAAGGCCCTTGGCGGACCACTGGTCGTGCAGGCGGTTCATCCAGGGGAAGGACAACCGGCATGGGCCGCACCAGGATGCCCAGAAGTCGAGGTA
>RGEP01000343.1 GCA_009918225.1 Betaproteobacteria bacterium
GCGCAGGCGCACAACCTGCCTGCACGCACCGCCTTGTCGGAAGCGGCGCTGCTGGCGGGCATGGCCATGGCACAAACCCAAACGGCACTTGCGCACGCCCTCTCGTACGACCTGACGCTGCACGAGGGGATCGCGCACGGCGAAGCGGTGGCGATCTGGTTGCCATTGGTGGCCGATTTGACCTGCCGCACCGACGCGGCCTTGCGAGCGCAACTTCAAACGCTGCTGGAGGCGAACAACGATCCAGCAGAACACCTGCGTCAATGGTTGCACGGTCTGGGCATCGTCGCGCGCACATTGGCGGATTTGCCTGGCGGGCAAGCCGACTTTTTGAGGGCCCTGCAAAGCCCGCGCGGTCAAAACCAATTAGGAGGAAAACGCCATGGTCTTTGATGTGGTGGTGGTGGGGAGCGGCATCGTCGGCCTTGCCTGCGCCTGGGCGGCACTGCAGCGCGGTGACCGTGTGCTGGTGTTGGAAAGAGACGACCGCTGTGTGGGCGCGTCGATTCGCAATTTTGGTTTTGTCACCGTCACCGGGCAGGGGCGTGGGCTGACGTGGGAGCGAGCGCGGGCCACGCGCGAGGTCTGGGCCGAGATCGCGCCGCAAGCGGGCATCGAGTTGCTGCAGGAAGGCTTACTGGTACTGGCCCAGCGGGAAGAAGCCGTGGCGGTGCTGCAGTCGCTGGGCCAGCTGCAGGCGTGGCTGCAACGCCAGGGCGTGGTTTTCCAAAACGGCGCGGCCGCACACTTGTCGCACGACGCTCGATTGAGCGCGGCAGGCGCCTCGATACCCTACGGCCACCTGGTGTTGGCACCGGGACCCGATCTGCGCTATTTTGCACCGCAGCTCGTGCAGGAACAGCAGGTCAACATCTGCCGCCTGAGCATGATGCGGGTGCAGGTGCCCGCAGGCTATGTGCTGCCGCACCCTGTGATGAGCGATTTGAGCTTGGTGCGTTACCGCGGTTACGCCGAGCAAGCCTGCAGTGCGTCCTTACTTGCGCGCCTGCAGGCGGAGCAGCCCGACCACCTGACGCATGGCATCCATTTGATTGTGGTGCAAAGCGCCGACGGCAGCCTGGTGGTGGGCGATTCGCACCATTACGGCAGCACCATCGAACCCTTCGCACAGGCCGACAGCGAAACCCTGATTCTGAAAGAAATGAAGACGGTTTTGCAGCTGCCCGAGTACCGCGTGACCGAGCGATGGGTGGGGCAATACCCGAGCGGAAAACAGGACGCGGTGATCGAGCGCATTGCTGCTGACATCAGCCTGGTCAGCGTTACCAGCGGGACCGGCATGAGCACAGGATTTGCACTGGCCCAGGAATGGGCGGAGATGACAAGGTGAAGATAAACGCGGTAGTTTTTGATTGGGCCGGCACGATCGTCGATTTCGGCTCGCTGGCACCCATGGGTGCCTTTGTCCAGCTCTTCGAACGCCACGGCGTGCCCGTGACAATTGCGCAGGCACGAGTGCCCATGGGTTTGCCCAAGATCGACCACATCCGGGCCATGGGCCGCATGCCCGAGATTGCCCAGGCCTGGCGCGTAGCGCACGCGGGGCGTGATTTTTCCGAAGACGATGCGCAATCCCTGCTACAGGAGTTTGAGCCGATGAGTGCCCAATCGGCCTGGGACTGCCGCGCCTTCATTCCCGGTTTTCTGGAGACTTACGCGTGGCTGCAAAGTCAGGGCATCCGTGTGGCCACTACCACCGGCTACACCCGGCGCATTATGGCGCCCATCATTGCGCACGCGGCCGAACAAGGCTTTGTGCCGGACGCGGTGATCTGCTGCGACGATGTGCTGCGCTCGCGCCCCGACCCCATGGGCATGCTGGCCTGCTGTACCGCGATGGGGCTTGCGCCGGGTTTGCAGATCCTCAAGGTGGACGATACCGCCCCCGGAATTGAAGAGGGCTTGAATGCGGGCTGTTTGACCCTGGGTGTGGCCGCCAGCGGCAATGCGCTGGGCTGGTCGTTGCCGCAGTGGGAAGCCAGCAGCGCGGGTGAGCGCGAAGCAGCGCTAGGCGTTGC
>RGEP01000344.1 GCA_009918225.1 Betaproteobacteria bacterium
CTCGATGGTGAAGGGGATCTTCATGCGCAGAATCTTGGCGCTGTTGAACAGACGCTCGGTGTGTTCGCGCAGGCGGAAGATGGCGGTGCCGCCCACGGTGTTGTAGGCCCGTACCCCTTCGAAGGCGCCGCAGCCGTAGTGCAGGGTGTGGGTCAGCACGTGGATCTTGGCGTCGCGCCAGTCGATCAACTGGCCGTCCATCCAGATCTTGCCGTCGCGGTCGTCCATGCCCATTTGGTGGTCCTAGTGTGCTTTTGGGGAAACCTTGGATTCTAAAACCTGGGGAGGACCCCGAACAGGCGGGCCGCGGGGCGTGCGCGCCAGGCCTCAGGCCGGTGGCAGCACGGGAGGTGGGGCCTGCGCCGATTGAGCTTCAGACGTGGATGCCCTCACCAAGCTGACCCCCACGCAACGCCCACGGGCGAAATCCACCACCAGCGCGTCCCCGCCGCGGTCGCGCCATTCCCAGCTTTCCTGCGCACCCGGGCTGGGGTGGGGCAGCCGCTGGCCCAGGCTCTTGGTCTGGCGCAACACCGCCAGCATCTTCATGCCCCGCTCGATGCGGGTGTGCGCCATCAAGGCGCTGTCCACCGAGGCCACGGGGTTGGTGGCCGCGGCCCGCATCACCCGAAGCGCGCGGCTGAACTGCAGCAGGAGCCAGAACACGATCATGGTGAAGGCCAGGAACACGCCGGCCCAGCCGTAGAGGGTGTAGCCGATGGCAATGGCGGCCACGGCCAGGCCCCAGCCGATCAGGGCTGAGCCTTGGAGCAGGAAACGCGGTAGGGTCATGGGCGCGATGTTAGCGAGCGGGCGCTGCGATGCCTTCACAATGCCCGTATGGCCAGCCTGCACACCTGGGTGATCAACCTGGACCGCGCCCCGCAGCGGCTGGCGCGCATTGGCGCGCAGCTCGATGGCTTGGGCTTGCCCTGGACCCGCTTCCCGGCGGTGGAGGGCAAGCTGCTGCCGGCGGCCGCACAGGCTGAGCTGCTGGACCGCGCCGGCTTCGAAAGCCGGCATGGCATGACCCCCTCACTGGGTGAGCTGGGGTGCTACCTCTCCCATGTGCGGTTGATGCAGGATTTCTTGGCCAGCCCCCACAGCTTTGCCCTTGTCTTGGAAGACGATGTGAAGCCCACCGCAGCCCTGCCCGAGGTACTGCAGCACCTGATGGCCGCCCAGGGGCGCTGGGACATGGTGAAGCTGTCCGCCATACACAGCGGCACCCCCTTGGCCGTGCTGCCCTTGGGGCAGAACCACCGCCTGGGCGTCATGTTCAGCCGCTGCACAGGCTCTTCAGCCTATGTGGTCAACCGGGCTGCAGCTCAGCGCTATGTGGAACAGCTGTTGCCCATGCAGCTGCCCTATGACCACGCCTACGACCGCGGCTGGGTGTACGGCCTGAAGGTGCGCCGCGTGTTTCCGGAGGTGTGCGTGCACGACGACCAGGTGGAGTCCACGATCGGCAACCCAGGGCCTTCTCGCAAGTTCGCCTGGTACCGCCGCTGGCCAACCTATGCGCACCGCCTGCGCACCGAGCTGCGCCGCGTGGGTTATGGCCTGATGCAGGTGCTTTGGCACCGGGGCGGAGTCAAAGACCTCTGAGCAGCGCCATGGCCTCTTCAATGCGCTCCACGCCGTGAACCGTCAGCCCCTCGATGGGCTTTTTGGGCAGATTGGCCTTGGGCACGATGGCCGTGGCAAAACCCAGCTTGGCCGCTTCCCTCAGGCGCTCTTGCCCACGCGGCGCGGGGCGCACCTCACCGGCCAGGCCCACCTCGCCGAAGGCGATGAAGCCCCGCGGCAGGGCCTTGGCCCGCAGGCTGCTTTGGATGGCCAACAGCACCGAGAGGTCGGCGGCCGGTTCGCTGATGCGCACGCCCCCCACCGCGTTGACGAAGACGTCTTGGTCCATGCAGGCCACGCCCGCATGGCGGTGCAAGACGGCCAGCAACATCGCCAGGCGGTCGCGCTCCAAGCCCACCGACAGGCGCCGCGGTGAGGGCCCGCCGCTGTCCACCAGTGCTTGAATCTCC
>RGEP01000345.1 GCA_009918225.1 Betaproteobacteria bacterium
GACCATCATTTCCGGCATGGGCGAGCTCCACCTGGAAATCATCGTCGACCGCATGAAGCGCGAGTTCGGCGTGGAGGCCAACGTGGGCAAGCCGCAGGTGGCCTACCGCGAAACCATCCGCAAGACGGCTTCGGACGTCGAAGGCAAGTTTGTGCGCCAGTCCGGCGGTAAGGGCCAGTACGGCCACGTCGTGCTCACGCTGGAGCCGCAGGAGCCGGGCAAGGGCTTCGAGTTCGTGGACGCCATCAAGGGCGGCGTGGTGCCGCGCGAGTTCATCCCCGCGGTGGAAAAGGGCATCATCGACACGCTGCCCAACGGCGTGCTCGCCGGCTTCCCGGTGGTCGATGTGAAGGCCACCCTGGTCTTCGGTTCGTACCACGACGTGGACTCAAACGAAAACGCGTTCAAGATGGCCGCGTCCATTGGCTTCAAGGAAGCCATGCGCCGCGCCAGCCCCGTGATCCTCGAGCCGATGATGGCTGTGGAAGTGGAAACGCCTGAAGACTACGCCGGTACCGTGATGGGCGACCTGTCCTCACGCCGCGGCATGGTGCAGGGCATGGACGACATGCCCGGCGGCGGCAAGGTCATCAAGGCCGAAGTCCCGCTGTCGGAAATGTTCGGCTATTCCACGTCGCTGCGCTCGGCCACCCAAGGCCGCGCCACGTACACGATGGAGTTCAAGCACTACAGCGAGGCTCCCAAGAACGTGGCGGACGCGATCATTACGGCAAGGGCCAAATAACGACATTGCGGGACAGACCTGCGGACGCGCACGAAGTGCGCCCCGCTGCTCTGTCCCCAACTGATTAGAGGGATGTCTCCAAGCATCCGCTTCCAGAGCACCCCTCAACGTATCTAACGGTCTTCACCCCACCACCCCTGGCCCGCCAGTGCGAGGGGACACCCGAGTGGAGTGGAAACCTTAACCCCCAACTGGCATTGCTCTTTTTCGGAGAACAGAAATGGCAAAAGGAAAATTTGAACGGACCAAGCCGCACGTGAACGTGGGCACGATTGGTCACGTGGACCATGGCAAGACCACGCTGACGGCGGCTATCACGACGGTGTTGTCGGCCAAGTTTGGCGGCGAGGCCAAGGCGTACGACCAGATTGATGCGGCCCCGGAAGAGAAGGCGCGCGGCATCACGATCAACACGGCGCACGTGGAGTACGAGACGGAGACCCGTCACTACGCGCACGTGGACTGCCCTGGCCACGCCGACTACGTGAAGAACATGATTACCGGTGCTGCCCAGATGGACGGCGCCATTTTGGTGTGTTCGGCCGCTGACGGCCCGATGCCCCAGACCCGGGAGCACATTTTGCTGGCCCGTCAGGTGGGCGTGCCGCACATCATTGTGTTTTTGAACAAGTGCGACATGGTCGACGACGCCGAGCTCTTGGAGCTGGTCGAGATGGAAGTGCGCGAGCTGCTCACGAAGTACGACTTCCCTGGTGATGACACCCCGATTGTTCATGGCTCTGCCAAGCTGGCGCTCGAGGGCGACAAGGGCGAGCTGGGCGAGCAGGCCATCTTCAAGCTGGCCGCTGCGATGGACAGCTACTTCCCGACGCCTGAGCGTGCTGTGGACGGCGCGTTCCTGATGCCTGTGGAGGATGTGTTCTCGATCTCTGGACGCGGCACTGTGGTGACGGGTCGTGTCGAGCGCGGCATTGTCAAGGTGGGTGAGGAAATCGAGATTGTGGGCATTGTTCCCACGGCCAAGACGACCTGCACTGGCGTGGAGATGTTCCGCAAGTTGCTGGACCAGGGCCAGGCTGGTGACAACGTTGGTATTTTGCTGCGCGGCACCAAGCGCGAAGACGTGCAGCGCGGCCAGGTGCTGTGCAAGCCCGGTTCTGTGAAGCCGCACACGCACTTCACGGCCGAGATTTATGTGCTGTCCAAGGACGAAGGCGGCCGTCATACGCCCTTCTTCAACAACTACCGTCCGCAGTTTTACTTCCGCACCACCGACGTCACGGGCGCCATTGAGCTGCCCAAGGACAAGGAGATGGTGATGCC
>RGEP01000346.1 GCA_009918225.1 Betaproteobacteria bacterium
TTGACCTGCATCTCCGCCAAGCTGTCGTTGAGCAGCGTGAGGCTCTCCAGGCCAGCGTTCATTTCCACATAGCGCTTGCCCACGGCCAACAGGGTGGCATCGAGCTTGGCCATGCGGCTGGACACTTGGGTGACCACCGCAGCCGTGAGCACCACGCCGGCCACGGCAATGCCGCCGGCGATGCCCAAGGCGATCTTGTTGTGCTTGCGCGCCCGGGCCAGTTCGGCCTCCAGAGCGGTCTGCGTTTCCAACAGCTTGGCGCCAGCAGCAGCGCCAGCCGCAGCCGATCGATTGGCCAATTCGGCGGCGTCGAGCACCAAACCCGACAGCGTGTCGATCTTCTGCGTTGCGGCGGAGCTGGCCACAGCCTGCAAGGCGGTTTCAGTGGCCAACAGCGACAGCCGCTCCAGTTCTTCCTCCAAGCTGGGGCCCTTGGGGGGCTCCGGCACGGGCTCAGCGTCTGTTGGCTGCGGCTCGGCCATCTCAGGGTTCACCACGGACGCCGGGTCGGCCTCCGGAGGCGCCGGCATGGGGGCAAAGCCCCCCCCTTCAGCAGGCGCCGCAGCAGGCTCAGACGAGACCGCCGATGGCTCCGCAGCAGCAGCGGGCGTTGTGGCAGCCGCACCAACGGTCGGCTCTTGCTCGTCTGCGGGCTTCTGGGCTTGATCGCTCATGATGATCTCCACTTGAACAGGCTGCGCGAAGCCTTCTGAGGTACCGGCAGTTCAAGCCCGCCGGGCGCTGGGGTGGGCTGCGCATGAAAGCCCACATCACCTTCAAAGGACGTGACCGTCTTGGAGGTCTTGGAATTGAGTTCGGCCAAAGCAGACAGCCGCTGCTCCAATGCGCTGAGGGTGGCTGATGCAGCGGCCCGCTCTGCATCGGTTTCTGAATGGGGTCCTGCCGTGCCAGGCGTGCGCCCGGCGATGTGGCGAACCTCGGTCACCGCGGCGGCACCTGCGCCCGAGCGTTGGCGCAGGCTTGCAGCCTGGCGCATGGGCGCAGTGCCCCCTTCTGGGGCCTGGCGCGAAGCAGCGCCTACGGCAGGCCGAAGCCGAGGTCCGCTGGGGCCGGGGGTAGAAGACAGGGCTGAATGGGCACCCGGCGCCACCGTCACACGGTGGGGCCCTTCCTGGCGCAGCACCGCTGGCTTGCCCGAGCTGGGGGCGTCGCTCATGAAGGCTGCTCCTGCCGGCTGGAGGGCGAGCGCGTGTCGTCCAAGAGTTCAACGATCTCGGGCACCGGGCGGCGCAAGGGATGACGCTGGCTGAATTCCGCATCAGGTCGTGCCTGCCACCAAGCCAAGGCCGTGGCGCCTACCGACATCATCAAGCCGCCCAGGCCCCAACGCCAACGGAGCGGAAGGCCGCGCAGGCGCTGGGTGCAATGGGCAGCGCCACGCATCAACAGGGGCGCGAACCTGCTCTTGAACAGCACCGCCATCCACAGCCAGGGCCGTGAGGGCAGCCTGGAGGTGATCCAGGGCCCCACCCTGCGGAACCAGCCAGCCCAGCGCCCCCGCGCGTCGGCGGCCCTGTGCTTGGATTCTGACGCCGCCTGCGCGGGCTTTACAGCCGTCACGATCGGGGGCGGCGCCTTGGCCGCATGAGGCACTGATGGGCTGCCCGGCGCCACCGAAACATCCCAGAGATACAGGCTGGATCCCCAGCGAGAACGCAGCGCCCTGGCCTGGTCCGCCACCGCATCGCGGGCGCACAAGAGCAGCAGACGCACGCCCGTGCCGGGAAACCCTTGAACCATGCTCAGCAGCAGGTTCACCTCCTGCCAGTCCAGGCGGTTAGACAGGCGCACCACCCACAGGGTCAGGCCGTCATCTGGGCCACCGCCATGGCGGGCTTGGTCCAGGGGAAGACTGGCCACCACTTCGTTGAATCGCTGGAGCAGCGCTTCGCTGTTGGAAGCCTGCAGCATCTCCAGACTGACACCCGGAATCTGGCGCAATTGACGGGAGAGCACACGCGAAACGGATTCGAGTTCTTCGGCATGGGCG
>RGEP01000347.1 GCA_009918225.1 Betaproteobacteria bacterium
AGCAGCGGGGCGCGGGCAGTGGCGGCGTTCACAGCACCCTCCGCGGGTCCAGGGCGTCGCGCAGGCCGTCGCCGATGAAGTTGATGGTCAACACCGTCAGGAAGATGGCAATGCCCGGGAACAAGGCCCAGTGCACCGCAATGTCCAGGTAGTCACGTCCGTCGTAGAGGATGCGCCCCCAGGTGGGAATGTCCGGCGGAAAGCCCAGGCCCAGGAAGGACAGGGTGCTCTCGGCGATGATGGCCGCGGCCACGTCGATCGTGGCCGCCACGATCACCGGCCCCAGGCTGTTGGGCAGGATGTGCCGCACCACCTGGCGTGAGGTGCCGGCTCCCAGGGCGCGCGCGGCTTCCACGAATTCTTTTTCCCGCAAGCTGAAGAACTGCGCCCGCACCAAGCGGGCCACCGGCATCCAGCGAAAGCCGCCGATCACCGCCACGATCAGGATGAAGATGCCCGCTTCCAGGCCGAAGGTCTGCTTCAGTGGTTCACGAAACAGGAAGATCAGGAGCAGCAGCACGGGCAGCTGCGGCAGGCTCAAGAACAGGTCGGTCAGCCACATGAGGGCCGCATCCACCCATCCGCGCGACATGCCCGCGATGGCGCCGATCAGCACCCCCACGAGCACCGCGGTGAGCATGGCCGCCAGGCCCACGGCCAGGCTGATGCGCCCGCCGTACAGCAGCCGCGCCAGCAAATCGCGCCCCAGGTCGTCGGTGCCCAGGGGGTGCTGGGCGCTGGGCTTGGACAGGCTGGCCAAGAGGTCCACATCGTTGATGCCCACCTTCCACACCAAGGGGCCAAACAGCACCGCCACCACCAGCAGGCCCAAGAGCCACAGGCTCCAGTAGGCCAGCCGGTGGCGCTTGAAGCGGCGCCAGGCCTCCTGCGTGGGCGACAAGCCCGCTTTGGGTTCAGCGGTAGCTGATGCGGGGGTCAAGCCAGCCATACAGCACGTCAGCCACAAGATTGAAGAAGATGACCAGGCCGCTGAAGACGAAGGTCACGGCCATGATCACGGGGGTGTCGTTGCGCAGGATGGCGTCGATCAGCAGGCTGCCGATGCCCGGAATGCGAAAGATCTGTTCGGTCACGATGGCCCCGCCGAACACCGTGGGCATCTGCAGCGCCACCAGCGTCACCACCGGGATCATCGCGTTGCGCACCACGTGGCGCAGCACCACCACGCGTTCGCTCAAGCCCTTGCTGCGCGCCGTGGTCACATAGTCCAGGCGAATCACATCCAGCACCGCGCTGCGCACATAGCGCATCATGCTGGCCGCTTGGTACAGGCCCAGCACCGTGATGGGCATGATGCTTTGCTTGAAGTGGTCCCACAGGAACTGCCAGCCGGTGGAGGAAATGTCGGTGCGGTACACAAAAGGCAGCCAGCCCAGCGTGATGGAAAACAGCAGGATGAACAGAGTAGGGCTTGACCGCGGCCAACACGCCCACGGGCACGGCGACCAGGATGGCCAGCAGCTGCGACAAGCCGATCACCACAATGGTGGTGGGCAGGCGCTGCAGAATCAGTTCATCCACATTGATGCGGCTGACAAAGGAATAGCCCCAGTCGCCTTGCAGCATGCTGGCCAGCCAACGGAGGTAGCGCTCCCAAACGGGGTCGTCCAAGCCGAACTGCACGCGCAGGGCCATGCGCACCTCGGGCGGCACGTTGGGGTTGGTCGCCAGTTCCTCGAACGGGTCGCCCGGTGCCAGGGCCAGTACGGTGAACAGCACCGCACTGATCCCCAGCAGGCTGGGCAGCGCGATCAGGAAACGGCGCAGGATGTAGCCGCCCACGGTCTACCCCGCTTTCAGGCCTCGCGCGTCCAGTAGCCCAAGGCCCAGGTGGTGTTGTCCCAGGCCGAGAGCACGGGGCGCAGCTTGGCACCCACCCCATAAGGCCGTGGCCGCGAGAACAGCGGCACCACATGCTGGTCGGCCACCAGCAGGTCGTTCATGCGAATGAACAGCGCCGCGCGCTTGACCGGGTCAATCTCCACCTGC
>RGEP01000348.1 GCA_009918225.1 Betaproteobacteria bacterium
AGGGCTTGCCCGAGTCGGTGACGCCGGTGCTCTTGTTCGTGAACCCCGAGCCCAGCACGGTGCAGCACGGCCTGGACCTGCTGCCGCGGGCCGTGGTGCAGTTTCACGGGGATGAAACCCCCCAGCTGTGCGAACAGGCACTGGCCCATCGGCCCCGCCCCTACTGGCGGGCCGCGCGCATGCGCCCAGGCTTCGACTTGTTAAACTTCGCCTTTGAATTTCAGCAGGCGCAGGCCATCCTGCTCGACGCCCATGTCGAGGGTTATGGCGGTGCCGGAAAGTCCTTCGATTGGTCGCTCATCCCCGCCGGCGTTCCCGCTCGGCTCGTTTTGTCTGGTGGGTTGAATCCTGCCAATGTGACCGATGGCATCCATCGCGTGCGGCCTTGGGCCGTTGACGTGAGCTCGGGCGTGGAGGCTGGCAAAGGCCTCAAGGACCCCGAATTGATCCGCGACTTTTGTGAGGCGGTCCGCCAGGCGGACCGAACCCTTCCATGCTGAACTACGCACAACCCGATGCCCGGGGCCACTTTGGCCCCTACGGCGGCACCTTCGTGGCCGAGACCCTCATCCATGCCTTGGATGAACTCAAGACGGCCTATGCCCGCTATCAGCACGACCCTGAATTCCTGGCCGAGTTCAGGCGCGAGTTGAAGCACTTCGTGGGCCGGCCCAGCCCGATTTACCACGCCGACCGGCTCAGCCGCGAACTCGGTGGCGCGCAGATCTACCTCAAGCGCGAGGACCTCAACCACACCGGCGCTCACAAGGTGAACAACACCATCGGCCAGGCCTTGTTGGCCAAGCGCATGGGCAAGCCCCGTGTGATCGCCGAGACTGGCGCCGGCCAGCATGGCGTGGCCACCGCCACCATCTGCGCGCGCTACGGCCTGGAGTGCGTGGTGTACATGGGCAGTGAAGACGTCAAGCGCCAAAGCCCCAATGTCTACCGCATGAAGCTGTTGGGCGCCACCGTGGTGCCGGTGGAGTCGGGCAGCAAGACGCTCAAAGACGCGCTCAACGAAGCCCTGCGCGATTGGGTGACGAATGTGGAGAACACCTTCTACATCATCGGCACCGTTGCCGGGCCTCACCCCTATCCCATGTTGGTGCGCGACTTCCAAAGCGTGATCGGCGAGGAGTGCCTGGTGCAGATGCCCGAGATGACCGGACGCCAGCCCGATGCGGTCTTGGCCTGCGTGGGCGGGGGCAGCAACGCCATGGGTATCTTCTATCCGTACATCAAGGAAGCCGGCACCCGCTTGATCGGGGTGGAAGCGGCAGGCCATGGCCTGGACAGCGGTAAACACTCGGCCTCGCTGCAGCGCGGACAGCCCGGCGTCTTGCACGGCAACCGCACCTATTTGCTGCAAGACGAAGCTGGCCAGGTGACCGAGACCCATTCGATCTCGGCGGGCCTGGATTACCCCGGCGTGGGGCCCGAGCACGCCTACCTCAAGGACATCGGCCGTGCCGAGTACGTGGGCATCACCGACGACGAGGCCATGGTGGCCTTCCACCGGCTGTGCCGCACCGAGGGCATCATCCCGGCACTGGAAAGCAGCCATGCCTTGGCCTACGCCATGAAGCTGGCCCCCACCATGCGCCCGGACCAAACCCTCTTGGTCAACCTCTCGGGCCGTGGCGACAAAGACATCGGAACCGTGGCCGACTTGAGCGGCGCGGACTTCTATTGCCGGCCTTCTTGCCGGGGCCAGACGGTCAAGACAGGCGGGACACAGGTGGTGAGCCTACCGGAGGTCACGCGATGAGCCGTATTCAACCCACTTTTGAAGCGCTGGCGGCCACTGGGCGCAAGGCCTTGATTCCCTTTGTGACGGCGGGCGATCCCTACCCCGACGCCACCGTGGACATCATGCTGGCCATGGCCCGCGCTTGATGTCATAGCGTTCGATGGGGTTGGCGTAGCCCATCAACACGACCGGTGTGTGCTCGTCTTGTGCACGGAAACCGCGCACCATCTCCAACACACGGGCCAGGTCGATGCCC
>RGEP01000349.1 GCA_009918225.1 Betaproteobacteria bacterium
TCATCAACACGATGAAGCAGGAAGTCGTCGTCCATCAGCTGCTGCCGCTGAAGGCCGACGACATGTCGACCGACAAGGCCGGCCACTCGTGGGACTACATCTACGAGCCCGACGCCGCCACCGTCATCGACGAGCTGCTGGTGCGCTACACGGAAGCCCTGGTGTTCCAGGCGGTGGCCGAGAACATGGCCAGCGAGCAGTCCGCCCGCATGGTGGCCATGAAGGCCGCGACCGACAACGCCGGCACGCTGATCGGTGAGCTCAAGCTGGTCTACAACAAGACCCGCCAGGCCGCCATCACCAAAGAGTTGTCCGAGATCGTCAGCGGCGCGGCCGCGGTGGGCTGATCCAGCCCGAACGCACAGATTTGAATTGAAGGAACGCACAAATGGCTAACACTCAAACCGTCGGCAAGATCGTTCAGTGCATTGGCGCCGTCGTGGACGTGGAGTTCCCGCGCGACAGCATGCCCAAGGTGTACGACGCCCTGAAGATGGAAGGCTCGGCCCTGACGCTGGAAGTTCAGCAGCAGCTGGGCGACGGCGTGGTCCGCACCATTGCGCTGGGTTCGTCCGACGGCCTGCGCCGCGGCACCCAGGTCTACAACACCGGCGACACCATCCAGGTGCCGGTGGGCAAGGCCACGCTGGGTCGCATCATGGACGTGCTGGGCAACCCCATCGACGAGCGCGGCCCGGTGTCTTCGGAGCTGACCGCCTCCATCCACCGCAAGGCCCCGGCCTACGACGAGCTGAGCCCCTCGCAGGACCTGCTCGAAACCGGCATCAAGGTGATCGACCTGATCTGCCCCTTCGCCAAGGGCGGCAAGGTGGGTCTGTTCGGCGGCGCCGGCGTGGGCAAGACCGTGAACATGATGGAGCTGATCAACAACATCGCCAAGGCCCACTCGGGTCTGTCGGTGTTCGCCGGCGTGGGTGAGCGCACCCGCGAGGGCAACGACTTCTATCACGAGATGGCCGACTCCGGCGTTGTGAAGCTCGACAACCTGGCCGAATCCAAAGTGGCCATGGTGTACGGTCAGATGAACGAGCCCCCAGGCAACCGTCTGCGCGTGGCCCTGACCGGTCTGACCATCGCCGAGTCCTTCCGCGACGAAGGGCGTGACGTGCTGTTCTTCGTGGACAACATCTACCGCTACACCTTGGCCGGTACCGAAGTGTCCGCGCTGCTGGGCCGTATGCCTTCCGCCGTGGGCTACCAGCCGACGCTGGCCGAAGAAATGGGCCGCCTGCAAGAGCGGATCACCTCCACCAAAGTGGGCTCGATCACCTCTATCCAGGCCGTGTATGTGCCTGCGGACGACTTGACCGACCCGTCGCCTGCTACCACCTTCGCCCACCTGGACTCCACTGTGGTGCTCTCGCGTGATATTGCCGCCCTGGGTATCTATCCTGCGGTGGACCCGCTCGACTCCACCAGCCGCCAGTTGGATCCGCTGGTCGTTGGCGAAGAGCATTACAGCGTGGCCCGGGCGGTCCAAGGCACCCTGCAACGCTACAAGGAACTGCGCGACATCATTGCGATTCTGGGCATGGACGAACTGGCTCCCGAGGACAAGCTGGCGGTGGCCCGAGCGCGCAAGATTCAGCGCTTCCTGTCCCAGCCCTTCCACGTGGCCGAGGTGTTCACCGGCTCGCCTGGCAAGTACGTGCCCCTGGCTGAGACCATCCGCGGCTTCAAGATGATCAGCAGCGGCGAGTGTGATCACCTGCCCGAGCAGGCCTTCTACATGGTCGGCACCATCGACGAAGCCTTCGAAAAGGCCAAGAAGCTGGCGGCGGCCTAAGCCATGACGGACAGTACCCACACCATGCGCGTGGACGTGGTCAGCGCCGAGGAGAACATCTTTTCGGGGCGGGCCCGTTTCGTGGCGCTGCCTGGCGAAGCCGGCGAGCTGGGCATTTATCCGCGGCACACCCCGCTGATCACCC
>RGEP01000350.1 GCA_009918225.1 Betaproteobacteria bacterium
AAGGGCGAAGAGGTCATCGGCTCCGAAACCCGGGTCAAGGTCGTCAAGAACAAGGTGAGCCCCCCGTTCAAGACGGCCGAATTCGACATCCTCTATGGCGAGGGCATCAGCCGGGAGGGCGAAATCATCGACATGGGCGTGCTGGCCCAGGTCGTGGACAAGTCCGGCGCCTGGTATGCCTACAAGGGCGAGAAGATCGGCCAGGGCAAAGACAACGCCCGCGAATTCCTGCGCGAGAACCCCGAGGTGGCTGTGGAAATCGAAAACCGCATCCGCGAGTTCATGGGCATTCCCCCGCTCGAGGTTTCGGGCGACTCGGCTGCCTGAGGAGGCCGGCGCGCCCCGCGCGCGCCTGGTCCATGCCCATCAAGCGCCAGCCCCTATCCTTGAAGGCCAGGGCCCTGCAGGCCCTGGCGCTTCGGGAACACAGCGCCAGCGAACTGCGGCGCAAGCTCTTGCGCACGCCTCGGCGGCCCAGGCCCCAGGCGGGTGACGCCGGCCCACCCGCAGCTGCACCTGCCACTGAGGCCGACACCGAGACCGACCGGGCCAGCGCGGCTGCTGAAGTCGACGCCCTGCTCCAAGAGCTGCAGGCCCAGGGCCTGCTCAGCCCCGAGCGCTTCATCGAGTCGCGGGTGCACGCCCGCTCCGCTCGGTTCGGCAACCGGCGCATCCAGGCCGAGTTGGCCCAACACGGCCTGCAGCTCGACCCTGACACCGCGCAGGCCTTGCGCGCCAGCGAACTCGAACGCGCACGCGCCGTCTGGGCGCGGCGCTATGCACCCGCCTCTTCCCCTGCGCCTGTTCCCCCGCCCACCCCGGTGCCGGCGGCCGAGGTCGCGCGGCAAATGCGCTTTTTGGCGGCCCGTGGCTTCAGCCCTGAGGTCATCCGCCGCGTCGTCAAAGGCAGCCCCGACGAGGACTGACCCGCCCGGCTTGCACAGGCCCACGTGGTACATTGAAAGATTGACTGACCGCTCGGTCGGACAATTGCGCAGCATCTGCGTGGTTCAGCAGTGGCGGTTGACACCGCATCCGGCCACTGCCCGGTCGGTGTCAGTTCAGAGCCAAGTTCCGGGCACACAAAAGACCCTGGCCGGACAAATCTTGGGCATGCAGCTCAAGACCCACCAAACCGGCCCCGAGGGCCAGAAGGTCCGCCGCCTCTACATCGAAGAAGGCGCGGACATCGGCAAGGAGTATTACGTTTCGGTGGTGACCGACCGCGCCACGCAGAAGGTCGCCTTCATCGCCTCCAGCGAAGGCGGCATGGACATCGAAGAGGTGGCCCACAGCCACCCTGAAAAGATCTGCAAGGTCTTCGTCGACCCGCTCAAGGGCCTGACGGACGAGCAGGCCGGCGAAATCGCCCGCGGCATCCAGATGCCCGAAGGATCGGTGGCCCAGGCCAAAGACGTGTTCCAAAAGCTCTACCAGTGCTACATGGAAACCGACGCTTCACTGGTCGAGATCAACCCCCTGAACCGCGACAGCAAGGGCCAGATCATCGCCCTGGACGCCAAGTTCAACTTCGACTCCAACGCCCTGTTCCGCCACCCGGAAATCGTGGCCTACCGCGACCTCGATGAAGAAGACGCCGCGGAAATCGAGGCCAGCAAGTTCGACCTGGCCTACATCAGCCTGGACGGCAACATCGGTTGCCTGGTCAACGGCGCTGGCCTGGCCATGGCCACCATGGACACCATCAAGCTCTTTGGTGGCGAGCCCGCCAACTTCTTGGATGTGGGCGGCGGCGCAACGGCTGAAAAGGTGACCGAGGCCTTCAAGATCATGCTGAAGAACCCGGCCGTCAAGGGGATCCTGGTCAACATCTTTGGCGGCATCATGCGCTGCGACACCATTGCCGAAGGCGTGATTGCCGCTTGCAAGGCGGTGAACCTTCAGGTGCCGCTGGTGGTGCGCATGAAGGGCACCAACGAGGACATCGGCA
>RGEP01000036.1 GCA_009918225.1 Betaproteobacteria bacterium
TGGTCGAGCGCCGCCAACTCGACATGGTGGTGCTCAGCCGTGAGCGTCTATCCCCTGGTCCCCTGCGCTCAAACCCTGTTAGCCTTCTGAGCCCATGAGCCTCTTAGCGATCATCCTGTCGGGTCCTGGCCCCGCGAGCAAACCGGGCGCATCGGCGGCGCCGGCACGCTGGGCCTCGTCCGCTGAGCCGGGGCTGGAATGGACCTTCGTTTACAGCCGTCAAGGCCAAGCGGTAGACCGTGAGGGCCGCGCCCGCACGCAAGACCTTCCCCGAGCCGACCGCACCGTGTTGGTGGCGCCAGACGAGGCGGTGTCGTGGCTCAGCGCTGCCCTGCCACCCGTAGCGCCCAAACGCCTGAAAGACGCCCTGCGGGGGGCCTTGGAAGACCAGCTTTTGGAAGACGCTTCGTCCGTGCACCTGGCGGTTTCACAGCTGGGCTTGCAGACCGCTGGGCCCACATGGGTGGCTGCGCTACACAAGCCCTGGATCGAAGGGGCCTTGGCCCGTTTGCACGAACAAGGAATTCAGGTCGATGCCCTGGTGAGCCTGAGCGAGCCCGGGCCTCAATGGCAAGCGCACGCCCGTATAGACGCCCAAGGGCAAGCGGTGGCCGTGGTCAGTGGCCCGCAGGGCGTGGCCATGGGCCCCGTGGGATGGTCGGGGTGGCGCGCCCGGCTGCCTCGTCATCAGGAAGAACAGAATGGGCAGCACGTGCATGAAGGCCGTGACGGGCGCGTGCTTCCCGCGCACGCCCTGAGCTGGACCGCAGAGCCCAATGCAGCGCGGGCTCTGGCCGATCAGGCACAGGCGGACGCGCGCCTTTGGGAGTCGAGCCAACGGGCCTTGCATGCGGCCACCTCAGGCACCAACCTGCTTCAGTTTGATCTGACGCCGCAGCGCCAGGGCACGCGCGCACTGCAGGCCGCCTGGGCCGCTTTTAAAGGCCCCCGTTACCGGGCGGTGCATGTCGGCTTGGTGGCGCTTGTCTTGGTGCAGGCACTGGGCCTGAATGTGTCGGCCTGGCGGGCACAGCGCGAAGTACAGGCGCTGCAGCAGCGCCACACGCAAATCTTTCGTGAAGCTTTTCCGTCCATACAGGTGGTGGTCGACCCCGTTCTGCAGGCCGAGCGTGAATTGCAAGCCATGCGGCATGCCGCCGGTGAGCCCGGGCCCCAAGACCTGGAAACGGGCTTGAACCTGGTTGCGCGCGCCTGGGCTGCACAGGCTGTGCCGCTGCAAACCATTCGATGGGACGCGCAGGGCTTGAGCCTGGTGGCCGCCCAATGGCCGACCGACGCGGTGCAGCGCTTGCGTGAGCTCGCTACACCGATGGGGTGGCAAACCCAAGTGGAAGCAGGCGCGCTGCGGCTGACCCCGCCAAGCCTGGGCCCACGCTGAAGGGTTTAGGAAGGACTGATGTGAAGCTGATTTCCGACCTGCACACCGCTTGGAATGGCCTGAGCGAACGCGAGCGCCAGGGCCTGGGCTTGGCTGGATGGGTGTTGGCGCTGTTCATGGCCTGGTCCGTGCTCTTCAAGCCTGCATGGCAAGGCCTTCAATCGGCGCAGGTGCAACGGGCGCAGGCCCTGGCCACCGGCGAGCGCCTGCAGACCCTGGCTAGCCAAGCCGCTGAACTGCGCCGCTCCGCCGCAGCTGCAGCCGCCCAGGGTGAAGCCGGCCGGCCCAAACCAGCGGTCGTGGATGACGGCAGCCGCGCCTTGGTGGTGCAGGCCCTGGGCAACCGTGCGCGGCTGGAACTTCAAGGCACGGCCGTGTGGGTGACCGTGGATGGCGTGGATGGCGAACAGCTCCGACAGGGACTGAAAACCCTGCGTGTGCGGTGGGGTGCGCACCCCGCCCAAGCCGATCTCAGTGCCACGCCCGACGGTCTGCGGGGGCGCATTCGACTGCAATGGACCGCCCCATGAACTCACGCCTGCGACTTGGCGCCCGCCAGGCCGCGGGTATGCGGGCAGGAGCGTCCACCCACGCCGCGGGCCTTCAGCGCTGGGCCTGGGCCGGAGCGTTCGTCGGCGCCTTGTGTGGCGCTGTTTTGGCCGCACCGGCTGCTTGGATGGGGCCTTTGTTGAACCGTGTGAGCGCAGGCCGTGTGCAGGTGCAAGATGCCAGCGGCACACTGTGGAAGGGTCAGGCCCGCTTGGCCTTGGGAGCGGGCCCTGACAGTGGGGTGTTGATGGCCGTGCCCGGCCTGTTGTCCTGGCGCCTGAGGCCCATGTGGAACGACGGCAGCGGCCCGGGCTTGCAGATGCAAGCGCAGCACCCGGTGCTCGACGGGCAGACCGCTTTGCTCGCGGCTCAGTTGGGTGTGCGGCCCTCGGGCCTGGGGTGGTCCTTCCAACTGCAGGGCACACCGGGCGATGGCTCCTTGACGGCCCAGCTGCCCGCGGCCTGGCTGGCCGGTTTGGGTGCACCTTGGAACACCCTGCAACCCAGCGGCCGGCTTCAGTTTCGTCTGCAACGCTTGAGCGGCACGGTGCAGGGCGGCGGACCGGCCACGTTGGATTTGGCGCTGCGCATTGAGCTGATGGACATCGCGTCTCGAATCTCCACCCTGCCGGTGTTGGGCGACTACGAATTGCTGCTCGAGGGTGGCCCCGTGGTGCAGGCGCGCTTGTCGTCGCGGCCCGGCAGCGCGCTGCAACTCGAGGGCCAGGGCCGTTGGACACTGGGCGGGCCGGTGGCCTTTCGTGGGCAAGCCTGGGCACTGGCGGGCCGGGAAGAGGCCTTGTCCAATCTCCTGAATATCATCGGGCGTCGGGACGGCCCACGCTCGCTCATGGCCTATGGCTCACCGGGGCTGGATGGCCCCCCGCCCGCAGCAACGCAATGATGGACACGACATGAGTAGCCTGTTCGATCGGAAGATGCCCCTTTCAGCGCAGCAGCCGGTGCTCAAGGCCCTGCGGGCCTTGATGCACAAGCGCCTGCCGCTGGCCGTGCTGTGCGCCGCCTTGGGTGGTGGCACGGCACCGGCCTGGGCACAAACGGGCAAGGGTGCAAAGGCACCCTCAGCAGGAACGGCCAACGGGAGTCCGGTCTCCAACGCCCGTGCGCAAGAGCCCGTCACCCTGAACTTCGTCAATGCCGAAATTGAATCGGTGGCCCGCGCCATCAGTGCCATGATCAACAGGCCCATCGTGGTGGACCCGCGCGTCAAGGCCCCGATGACGCTGTATGCCGAGCGCCCAGTGCCCGTGTTCGAGGCCTACCTGAACTTCCTGTCGGCGCTGCGCGGCGCAGGCTTTTCGATGGTGGAGTCGGGTGGTTTGCTGAAGATCCTGCCCGAAGCCGAAGCCAAGCTGCAGGCCGGTACCGTGGTGGTCGACGAAGGCGACAAGCGCGGCGACCAGATCGTCACGCAAATCTTTCGCCTCAACCATGAACAGGCCAACAACCTGGTGGCGGTGCTGCGGCCGCTGATCAGCCCGAACAACACCATCAACGTGAGCCCGGGCCACAACAGCCTGGTGATCACCGACTACGCCGACAACCTGCAGCGCATCGCCCGCATCGTGGCCGCACTGGACCAACCTGCAGCCACTGACCTCGAGGTGATTCCCGTGCGCCACGCCGTGGCCAGCGACCTGGCCGCGATTGTCTTGCGCATGGCTGAGGGCGCGGCATCTCCAGCGGCCGGCGGCGCACCCACCACGGGCGGCAGCGGCCTGTCGGTGCTGGCCGACCCGCGCAGCAACAGCCTCATCGTGCGGGCGCCAAACGCAGCGCGCATGGCCCAGATCCGCTCTGCGGTGCAGGCCTTGGACAAGCCACTGGAGGGCGCGGCTTCGCGCGGCAACATCTGGGTGGTCTACCTCAAGAATGCCGATGCCACGCGCTTGGCCACCGTGCTGCGCGCCGCCTTCGCGGCAACCGGCTCGGTGGCAGGCCCAAGCGGCGCTGCAGGCTCGGGGGCTTCGGCCCTGCCTGCGGGCGGTGGCCTGACCACCCCCACGGCGACCCCGGCCGTGAGTGCGGGCAGCACGGGTGCCAGCCCACAAGCCAGCAGCCCGGTGCAGGCCAGCGCAGCGCCGTCGACCGGCGGCTTCATCCAGGCCGACCCGGCCAGCAATGCCCTGATCATCACCGCGCCGGAGCCCCTGTATCGGCAGATTCGCGCGGTGATCGACCAGCTCGATGCGCGGCGCGCCCAGGTTTATGTCGAGTCCCTGATCGTCAAGATCGATGCCACCAAGGCCGCCGAGTTCGGGCTGCAGTGGCAGGGTGTGGCCGGCCAGAAGGGCGACCGCAATGTGGTGGTGGGCGGCACCAACTTTGGCTCGGGTGGCAACAACATCGTCAACCTGCAACTCGGCGCCGCCAGCGGCACCATCACCACGCCGCCCGGTGCGGGCCTGAACCTGGGCCTCATCCGCATGACCGGGGGCGTCTACACCCTGGCTTCGCTGGCGCGTTTTCTGGAAACGCAAGCGGGTGCCAATGTCTTGTCCACGCCCAATCTGGTGGCCTTGGACAACGAAGAAGCCAAGATCGTGATCGGCCAGAACGTGCCCTTCGTCACCGGCAGCTTCACCAACACGGCCGGGGGCACCGGTGCCATCAACCCGTTTCAGACCATTGAGCGGCGCGACGTGGGCCTGACCCTGCGCATCAAGAGCCAGATCGGCGAGGGCGGCACGGTGCGCATGCAGGTGTTCCAGGAAAACTCCAGCGTGGTACCCGGAGCCACCACGGCGGCTGGCCCCACCACCGACAAGAGCTCGATCGAAACCTCGGTGGTGGTGGACGACGGGCAGATCATCGTGCTGGGCGGCCTGCTCAAGGAAGAGTTCGTGGATGGCGAGGACCGGGTGCCAGGCTTGGGCGGACTGCCGGTGGTGGGCAGCCTGTTTCGCAGCGAGAACAAGCGACGGGTCAAGAGCAACCTCATGGTGTTCTTGAGGCCTGTGGTGCTGCGCACGCAACAGTCGGCTGACTCGGTCACCTTGGACCGCTATGACACTATTCGGGCGCAACAGCTGCAGCTGCAGACCCCCAGTGGCAGCGTCTTGAACGACGACAGCCGCCCGGTCTTGCCCGCCCGTGGTGCCAACGAGCGTGCTGCGCCGTCAGCGGCGCCAGCCCAGCCCAGCCCCACGACCCCGGCTGCGCCGGCGGCCGTGCGCTGAGAGGCCCCCACGCCATGGCTGCGCCGTTTCCGCTGCCCTACAGCTATGCCAAGTCGCAGCGCGTGCTGCTGGAAGACGATGGCCGGCGGCGCACCCTGTTCATCACCGCGCGCACCGGCTGGCCGGCCCTGTCGGAGGTGCAACGCCTGCATGGTCCCAGCGCGCTTGAAGAAATCGACGAACAAGCCCTGGACCGTCGGATTGCACAAGCCTACGCCGGCGGTGAAGGCAACGCCGCCGCGGTGGTGGGCGAGGTGGAAAGCGCGGTGGACCTTTCCAGCCTGCTGCAAGAGCTGCCGGCGGTGGAAGACCTGTTGGAGGCCGCGCACGATGCGCCCATCATCCGCATGCTCAATGCGCTGTTGACCCAAGCAGCCAAGGACGGCGCCAGCGACATCCACATTGAACCGTATGAGCGGTCGAGCTCGGTGCGCTTCCGTGTGGATGGCACCTTGCGCGAGGTGGTGCAGCCCAACCGCGCCCTGCACGCAGCCCTCATCTCGCGGCTGAAAATCATGGCCGAGTTGGACATTGCAGAAAAGCGCCTGCCTCAGGACGGGCGCATATCGCTGCGCATCGGCGGCCATGCGGTGGACGTGCGGGTGTCTACCCTGCCCAGCGCACACGGCGAGCGTGCGGTGCTGCGCCTGCTCGACAAGGGCGATGCGCGCTTCACCCTGCAGTCCTTGGGCATGAGCGCCGAGGTGCTCACCCCGTTTGAGCGCCTGGTGCAACAACCCCATGGCATCGTGCTGGTCACCGGCCCCACCGGCAGCGGCAAAACCACCACCTTGTATGCCGCCCTGCAGACGCTGGACACGCGCACCACCAATGTGCTGACGGTCGAAGACCCGATCGAGTATGAGCTGCCCGGCATCGGACAAACCCAAGTCAATGCCAAGATCGACCTGAGCTTTGCAAAGGCTTTGCGTGCGATCCTGCGCCAAGACCCCGATGTGATCATGATCGGCGAAATCCGCGATTTCGAAACCGCGCAAATCGCCATTCAAGCCTCTCTCACCGGTCACCTGGTTCTGGCCACGCTGCACACCAACGATGCGCCCAGCGCCGTCACCCGGCTGACCGATATGGGCGTCGAGCCCTTTTTGCTGTCGAGTTCCTTGCTTGGTGTTTTGGCCCAGCGGCTGGTGCGCAAGCTGTGCCCAACCTGCAAGCGCCAAGACAGCCAAGGCCTGTGGCACCCCGTGGGCTGCGAGGCCTGCGGCCACACCGGCTACAAGGGCCGCACCGGCGTGTATGAACTCATGAGCGCTGACGAACGCGTGCGCAGCCTGATCCACCAACGCGCTGCCGAAAGCGAATTGGCCGAAGCCGCCATGGCCGCCGGCCTTAGGCCCATGCGCGAAGATGGCCAGCGCTTGGTGCAACTGGGCCTGACATCGGCCGAAGAAGTGCTGCGGGTCACCCGCGAGTAGCCGGGAATCGCAGATGCCGGCCTACCGTTACGAAGCCCTCGACCCGCAGGGACGCACGCAACAGGACCTGATCGAAGCCGACAGCGAGCGTGCTGCGCGCCAGCAGCTGCGCGATCGGCAGTGGGTGCCCCTGTCGGTCACGGCGGTGGTGGCACGCTCTGAACAAAGCGCAGTGCGGTCGCTGCTCAGCCCGCGCGTGTTCAACGCCACCACACGCACCGTATGGACGCGGCAGCTCGCAGGTCTCTTGGTAGCCGGGCTTCCGCTGGAGCGGGCGCTGACCGCCTTGATGGACGAAGCGCCCGACCGGCGTCAACAGGAACTGCTGGCGCAGCTGCGCAGCGAGGTCAATGGCGGAGCGCCCTTCGCCTTGGCCCTGTCGCGTGCGCCGCGCGAGTTCGACGAGGTGTTCCGGGCGGTGGTGGCCGCCGGCGAGCAGACCGGCTCCCTGGGCCAGGTCTTGGAGCGCCTGGCCGACGACCTGGAAGCCCAACAAGCCCTGAAAGCCAAGCTCTTGGCCGCCACGCTGTACCCGGGCATCGTGTCCCTGCTGTCGGTGGTGATCGTGGTGTTCTTGGTCACCTATGTGGTGCCGCAGGTGGCCAGCGTCTTTGCGGGGTCGAAGCGTTCACTGCCAGTCTTGACGGTGTTGATGCTGGGCATCAGCGACCTGCTGCGCCACCAGGGCTGGCTGCTTGTGGCCCTGCTGGCCACCACCGGGCTGGGCCTGCACCTGGCCCTGAAGGTGCCCACCTTGGCCTTGAAAGCAGATGCTGCTTGGCTGCGCTTGCCCTTGGTGGGGCGCTTGGCGCGCGGCTACAACAGCGCGCGCTTTGCTGGGACGCTGGCCATGTTGTCGGGCGCCGGTGTGCCCATCCTCAAATCGCTGCAGGCGGCGGCCGATACGCTTTCGAACCGGGCCATGAAAGACGATGCCCTAAAGGCCCTGGCGCAGGTACGCGAAGGTGCTCCCTTGGCCAGTGCCCTGGCCGACAAGCGGCGCTTTCCTGGTCTGTTGGCCATGTTTGCGCGCTTGGGCGAGCAAACGGGCAACCTGCCGCAGATGCTGCAGCGGGCCGCGCAGCAGCTCAGCGGCGAGGTACAGCGGCGTGCCATGGCTTTGGCCACCGTGCTGGAGCCGCTCTTGATTGTGGCCATGGGGGGCATGGTGATGCTGATCGTGTTGGCCGTGCTGCTGCCCATCATCCAGCTCAACACCTGGGTGCGCTGAGGAGCCCACACGCATGAGCCTGAGCCCCGATGTGCGCCTGGTGGTGGCCATTTCCTCACGGGCCTTGTTCGACCTGGAGGAAGAAAACACCGTCTTTGAAACGCAGGCGCATGGGGCCTACCAAGCGCTGCAGCGCGAACGCCTGGATGTACCGGCTGCGCCGGGTGTGGCCTTTCCCCTGGTGCGCAAGCTGCTGGCCTTCAACGACCCACAGCCCCTGGTAGAGGTCGTCATCCTGTCGCGCAACGACCCGGTCTCGGGCCTGAGGGTGTTTCGATCCGCCAAGCACTACGGCCTGCCCATCGAACGCGGTGTGTTCACCCGCGGGCGCAGCCCGTGGCGCTACCTGCGGTCTATACGCCCGCACCTGTTCTTGTCGGCGCACGAAGCCGATGTGCGCTCAGCCTTGGCCGCGGGGGTACCGGCCGCGCGGGTGCTGCCCGAATCGGCTCCTGCATCGGCCGAACATCCGCAAGAGGTGCGCATTGCCTTCGATGGCGACGCGGTGCTGTTCTCCGATGAAGCCGAGCGGGTGTACCGCAGCGGCGGCTTGGGGGCCTTTCAGGCCCATGAACACGCGCGGGCCGCGCAGCCCTTGCCCGACGGGCCGTTCAAGCCGTTTCTGCAGGCCTTGCATCGTCTGCAGCAGTTGCCACAAACCGAAGGGCGCATCCGCACCGCCTTGGTCACCGCCCGCTGCGCCCCAGCCCACGAGCGGGCCATCCGTACCCTGATGGAGTGGCAGGTCGACATCGATGAAGCCCTCTTCCTGGGTGGGCTGCCCAAGGGCGCCTTCCTCAAGGAGTTCCAGCCCGACCTGTTTTTCGATGACCAAACCGGCCACATTGAGAACGCCGCAGCGCATGTGCCGGCCGGGCATGTGGCCGCAGGTGTGGCCAACGAGCCTTCCGGGGGTTGAGCGCCGCAAAGGGCGAGCGACAGGGTATGCGCTAGGGTGTGCTAGGGCGTGCTCAAACCCGCGTGCCGCTCGGGGCTGAAGCTGCGCAGGCCGTTGAGGTCCAGCACCTGCAGGCCACCGTACACCACCCGGATCAGGCCGGCTTGCGCCAACGCTCGAAGCGATTCGTTCACCCGTTGCCGGGACAGCCCCACCAAGTAGCCCAGCTCCTGCTGGGTGATGCGCAGCAACTCTCCCACCAAGGGGTACAGCACCGGGTTGAACAGCGCGGCCAAGCTGCGCGCCACGCGCACATCGGGGTCGCTCATGCGGTCGACCTCCCGGGCCGCGATGAACTGGCCCAAACGCTCGTTGAGCAGGTTCATCACATAGGCATTGAAGGGGATGCTCGTTTCAAGCAAGCCGTGAAAGGTGGCCGCCGGCAAGCCGGCCACCACGGTGCGCCTCAAGGCTTCAATGTTGTAGCGGTAGGCCTCACGCTTGAGCAGCGAGCGGGCGCGCTCAATCAGCGGCAAACGACCGCTGCGCTGTAAGCCTGGAGCAAGAGGGTGAGCCAAACCGGGTTGATCTAGGGAAAGTCCGGGGCGTGGACGCCCTGAATTGTCGCCCAAACGACAGCCAAGCGTCAAAGATCGCCCTAGCATTCGTCCGATTCATGACAAAGGAGCACGCCTTGTCCTCCACCTTCGTCCAGCTTCTGCTTGAGCACGCAGCGCAGCGCCCGCAGGCGCCGGCCTTGCGCGAGAAGGAATACGGCATCTGGCAAACCACGAGCTGGTCGGCCTTGGCCGACTTGGTCAAAGCCCTGGCCGCAGGCCTGGCCGCTGCCGGTTTGCAGCGCGGCCAGCACATCGTGGTCATCGGTGACAACCGCCCTCGTCTGTACGCCAGCATGTTGGCGGCACAGGCCTTGGGCGCCATTCCCGTTCCGCTGTACCAGGACGCGGTGTCCACTGAATACGTCTTTCCCATCAACAACGCGGAAGTGGCCTTTGCCATCGCCGAAAACCAAGAGCAGGTCGACAAGCTGTTGGAGCTGCGCGAGACCTGTCCGCAGTTGGCGCACATCTGGTTTGACGACGGGCGCGGGCTGCGCAACTACCAGGAACCCGGCCTGGCCTCGCTCGACGACTTGATCGAAGCTGGGCAGTCTTTCAACGCTCAGCATGCCGGCTTCTACGAAAGCGAAGTGGCCAAGGCCCGGCCCGATGATGTGGCGGCCATGTTCTTCACGTCGGGCACCACCGGCAACCCCAAAGGCGTGGTGCACACCCACCACAGCCTGCTCGATCGCGCGCAGGCAGGCGCCGAGTTTGACCGTCTCGGCGCCAACGAAGAGGTTTTGGCCTACCTGCCCCCGGCTTGGATTGGCCAGAACATCTTCAGCTATGCGCAATGGCTGGCCTGTGGCTATGTGGTGAACTGCCCGGAAAGTGCGGCCACGGTGATGATCGACCTCAAGGAGATCGGACCGACCTATTACTTCGCACCGCCCCGCATCTTCGAGGGCCTGCTGACCAGCGTGATGATTCGCATGGAAGACGCCAGCCCCATCAAACGGCGCCTTTTTCATGGTTTCATGGATGTGGCGCGCCGAGTGGGGCCGCAGCTCATGGATGGCAAGTCGGTCGGCGTGGTCGATGCCTTGCTCTACAAACTGGGCGATCTGATGGTCTACGGCCCCTTGCGCAACACCCTGGGCCTTTCGCGGGTGCGTGTGGCCTACACCGCCGGTGAAGCCATCGGCCCCGACCTCTTCAACTTCTACCGCGCCATCGGCGTGAACCTCAAGCAGCTGTATGGCTCCACCGAGACCGCGGTGTTTGTGTGCCTTCAGCCCGACCATGAAGTCAAGAGCGACACGGTGGGTGTGCCCATTGCCGGCGTGGAGATCAAGCTCAGCGAGTCGGGCGAAATCCTGGTGAAGTCGCCGGGCCTGCTCAAGGCTTACTACAAGAACCCCGAGGCCACAAAAGAAGTGCTGACGGCCGAAGGCTGGTATCACACGGGTGACGCTGGCTTCCTGGACCACTCGGGCCACCTCAAGATCATCGACCGCGCCAAAGATGTGGGGCGCATCATGGGTGGCCTGCATGACGGCGCCATGTTTGCCCCCAAGTACGTGGAGAACAAGCTCAAGTTCTTCCCCTTCATCAAGGAGGCCGTGGCCTTCGGCGATCGGCGCGAGAAGGTCTGCGCCTTCATCAACATTGACTTTGAGGCCGTGGGCAACTGGGCCGAAAAGCGCAACCTGCCTTACGCGGGCTACACCGACCTGGCGGGCAAGGCCGAGACGCTGGAATTGATCCGAGACTGCGTGGAAAAGGTCAATGCCGACCTGGCCCAGGACGAAAAACTCTCGGGCAGCCAGATCAGCCGCTTCCTGATCCTGCACAAAGAGCTGGATGCCGATGACGGCGAGATGACCCGCACCCGCAAGGTCAAGCGGGGCTACATCAATGACAAGTACCAAGCTCTGGTGGACGCGCTGTACGCCGGTAAGTCTGAGCAATTCATCGAAACCCAGGTGAAGTTTGAAGACGGGCGCACGGGTCAAATTTCAGCGACCTTGAAGATCGCCGACGTCAAAACCTTTCCCACGGTGAAACAGGCCGCTTGAGGCCGTTTTTGGCCCGCATGCCCCTCTGAGCGAAACACGCTTTTCAACACCCATGGCAGACAAGCAAATCGGCGACATCATCCTGGATGTCAAGAACATCTCGCTGAGCTTCGGTGGCGTCAAGGCCCTCACCGACATCAGCTTCAATGTTCGTGAGCATGAGATCCGGGCCATCATCGGTCCCAATGGCGCGGGCAAGAGCTCCATGCTCAATTGCATCAACGGCGTCTACACCCCGCAGCAGGGCACGATCACCTTCCGGGGGCAGACCTTCGACCACATGAACTCCAGACAGGTGGCCGAGATGGGGGTGGCACGCACCTTCCAGAACCTGGCGCTGTTCAAGGGCATGAGCGTG
>RGEP01000351.1 GCA_009918225.1 Betaproteobacteria bacterium
CCCTGGGCCTTGAAGCGGCCGCGCCAGAAGGGGCCGAGTTCAAAGGGGTGGTCCACCAGCTCGTCGTAATCGGCCGCTGCATAGTGCAGGCCGCGGGGGCTGGGCAGGCCACGCGCGCTGGGCAGTCCACGTGGGCTGGCGCCGAGGCTGGGCATGGCGGTGGCCACGTCCCATCCTTTGGGCAGGCCCACCAGGCTCAGGTGATGAGCCTGGTCTTCGCGCCCATGCACCCGCAGGCACAGGCTGGTGTTGTTGAAGAAGCCGCGCTCGGTGGACAGAAACGCCGTGCGCACCGAGGTGTCAAAGGCATACACCTGGTACTGCAGCACCAGCGCGGCGCTGCCGCTGCAGGCCACTTGCCAGGTGGTTTTGTCCAGCTGCTGCACCGCGCGCGGCGCGCGGCCTTGCGTGGCGCTCAAGCCGCTGAGGTGGCGGCCGAACTCCCGCACCATGTAGCTGCCGGCCAGCCACACCGGCAGGCTCAGCACCTGGGTGGGGCTGGGCTGGTCGATGGTGAGGGTGACGCGGTAGCGGTGGGCGTGCGTATCAGAGGCGTCGATGCGGTAGTGCACCGGCGCGGGTGCAGAAGCCCCCACACCCGCACGCCCAGGCTTGGGCGTAGGCATGGGCATGGGCATGGACCGAGGCTTCGTGCGCCGAGCAGGCTTGGCTGTTGCATTCATGAACCGGCAGCCCCCAGGAAGCAGCACAGGCTGGCCACCGCGGTCAGTCGAAAGCGCAGCGTCATCCAGGCCTGCAGGCCCAAGGCCGCATAGCGGCGGCGGTCAACCAGGTAGCAGCCGATGATGGCCAGGCCCAACACGAACAGGCCGGCATAGGGCGGCATGAGCACGCCCAGCCAAGCGGCCAGGGAGGGCATGACGCCCCACACCAAGGTGGAGTCGGCCGCCGCAGGGCTTTGGGTGGCTTGTGGCGATTGCCGCATCACATGCCCCCAGTGAATGCCCCCCAGGAAAGAGACGATGACCGCGCCGCGCCCGTCGACCATCCAATCGCGCCAGGCCTTGGCGGGATCAGCTGCGCACCAAATGTTGCGAGACTTGTCTTGCGAGTCCTTGCCCAGAATCGGATAAAGGAAGGTGTAGAGCGTCACATCCTTGAGGTTGAGCAGTTCACGCTCGTAGCGCTTGCAAAAGCCGCAGTTGGGGTCGGAAAACACCACCAAGCGGCGCGCACCCGTGCCCTGCTTGATGACGATGGCGTCTTTGAACGGCAAGCTGGCAAATTGAATGGCGGTGAGCTTGTCGATGCGCTCGGCCGTCAGGTCTTTGCGGCTGCGGGTTTCAACGATGGGCCCCGAGATGAGGAAGTCGCCCCTGTCATCGGTGTAGAGGATCTCGCTGCCAAAGCGCAGCTCCCACAGGCCCGGCACGGGCGCACGCTGCACCTCGTCGGGCTTCGGCCATCACCCGGGCCAAGGCGGCCACATCGGCCAGGCCCAGGTTCAAACCCTGGCCGGCCAAGGGGTGCACCGCATGGGCACAGTCGCCCAGGAGCATCCAACCCGGCCCGTGCACCCGGTCAGCACGGCCCAGCATCAGGGGCCAGGTGCGGCGCGCGCCGCCCAAGCGCAAGGCACCGCACTGCCCGCCCGTGGCCTGCATCAGGGCGTGCTCGAAGCTGGCATCGTCAGCGGCCATCAGGGCCTGGGCCTTGTCGGCGGGCATGGACCACACCACCCCGTAGCCCTGGCCCGGCTGGGGCTGGTCTATCGGCAACAGCGCCAGCACATCGGGTTGCCCAAACCATTGCGAGGCCACACCGGCATGGGGCTGGTCGCTGACCACGCGCGTGGCCAGGGCATGGTGGCCGTAGGCCTGTTTGTCGAAGTGCACGCCCAATGCAGCGCGGGACTGCGAGTCCTTGCCCTCGCACAGCAGCAGCAGGTCGCGTGTGGAGGTGCTTGGGGCTGAAGCGCCCATCACCAAG
>RGEP01000352.1 GCA_009918225.1 Betaproteobacteria bacterium
AAGGCCGTGGCAAAGAAGGCCGTGGCAAAGAAGGCCGTGGCCAAGAAGGCTGCTGTGCCCCGCAAGGCCACCGTGGCGCGCAAGGCCACCGTATCGCGCAAGGCTGCTGCGGCCCGCAAGGCCGTACCGGCCACTCCAAACCCTGAGTTGATGCCGACTGCGCCCGCTGCCAGCAACCCAGGTACCGTGCTGGCCCCGGCCCCGGCCACGCCACCCAAGAAGGCCAAGAGCGGCAGCACCGTCAAGCCCTCAAAGCAGGCCCCTGCGGCCAAGCCGCCGAAGGCAGACAAAGCCGCCAAGGCCGACAAGGCTGAAAAAGCTTCCAAGGCCGAAAAGCCCGCCCGCAAAGACAAGCTGATCCGCGACAGCTTTACGATGCCCGAAAGTGATTTCGAGCGCATCGCCAGCGTCAAGCAGCGCGCCCTGCAGTTCCAGCATGTGGCCAAGAAGTCGGAGGTGTTGCGCGCAGGTTTGGCAGCCCTGCAGGGGCTCAGCGACGCTCAGCTGCGGGCCATCTTGGAAGGCCTGCCCGTGATCAAGACCGGACGCCCCAAGAAGGCAAGCTGATCCCGGCCATCGACAGGCGTTGCTGCTCGTCCACCAGGCGCAGCAGCGCCCGTTCGAACTGCTGGGTGACGCTGTCCCAGTCCAGGCCCTGCAGGTCGTTCGCACAGCGCAGCGCCACCCGCTGACGCAGGCCGTCGTCACAGGCGGCGTCGACGGCGGCCTGCACGAAGGCCTGGGGCTGGCCGGGCTCCACGGCCCAGCCGTTCAGGCCATCTCGAATCAGTTCCCCCGCCGCTGCCATTCGGTAAGCCACGGTGGGGACACCGCTGGCCATTGCTTCTGCCACCACGTTGCCATAGGTTTCGGTCTCGCTGGGGAAGAGGAACAGGTCGGTGCTGGCCAAGGCTTGGGCCAGTTCTGGGCCCTTGAGCATGCCGGTGAAGATGGCGTTGGGGCACTGGGATTCCAGCGCCTGCCGCATGGGCCCATCGCCGATCAGAACCAGGCGGGCCGTGGGCCGGCGTTGCGCAATCGCTTCGAAAGCCGCCACCACCTGCGGCAGGTTCTTTTCCTGCGCAAGTCGTCCCAGGTACACCACAGCCAAGGCGTCTTTGGTCAGGCCCCAGGCTTGGCGCAAGGCCTCGCTCCTTCGGCTCGGATGGAACAAGCCCACATCCACGCCCCGTCCCACCACGGCCAGCCGTTTGAAGCCTGCGACCTCCAACTGCGCCTTGAGGGTTGGCGTGGGCACCAGGGTCAAGTGGGTTCGGTTGTGGAACTTGCGCAGCACCAGCATGATGCTGCGAAACAGCATGCCAACGCCGTAGTGCCGGCTGTAGGCATGGAAGTTGGTTCGAAAGTCACTGGAGACCGGCAGCTTGAGTTGCTGTGCGGCCTTCAGGGCTGACCAACCCAGCGGGCCCTCGGTGGCGATATGCACCACATCGGGCCTGCGGACCGACCACAGCTTGAGCAGGGCACCCTTGCACGGCAAGCCCATGCGCAGCCCCGGGTATCGGGGAATTGGTATGCCCCGCATCAGGATGGGTGCTTCCATGACTGGTGTGGGGCTGCTGCGTCCGGTGATCGGCAGGTCGGCACTCGCCGTGAGCCCATCGGCCGGTTGTCGCAGCCTGACCAGTTGGATGCTGTGTTGCCGTTCAATCAGGTTGGACACCAGCTTGTACAGCGTCAACGACACCCCATTAACCTCCGGTGGGTAGGTTTCGGTCACCACCGCAATCCGCAAGTGCCGCCCGTGACGCTCCAGGTGGTCGATCTGCAGGTCGGTGGTCAGCTCAGCATCCATGTGTGGATGGTCGCGCGTCAACAAATCAGATTGATGACAGTGCGGCTGTCGCATCAATGAAATGCGACCGTCATCCGTTCTTCACCGATTCGATCCACAGTGTGTCCCTGGGCTTGGGTGCTGTGGCCGAT
>RGEP01000353.1 GCA_009918225.1 Betaproteobacteria bacterium
CGACAACCAGGTGGGCGCCAACATCAGCTGGGGCGCGCGTCTGGTGCGCCTGCGCCTGCTGCTCAAAGGGCGTTTCCGCGCTTGGACCGACGAAAACGTCCGGGCCCTGGAAACCATCCGGCCGCTGCTGACCGAAGACAGCCGCACCGTCTTGGAAGACTTCGACCGTTCACGTCACGGCTCTTTGTGGAGCCGGGTGAGTGGCTTGTGGCTGGCGGGGGTGTACCGCCAAACCATCCTGGGCAACTTGGGTCTGGTGGCTGCCGCTATCCTGCGCAAGCTCTAACGGGGGTCAGCGTCCGCGCGCAGCCCCTACCGTGTGCGGGCCTTTGGCGAGTGGAGTTGTGGCCCATTCGGTGCCAGTCGATGGTCGCCGTGCCGGTCGCACAGGTGCGGGCTGTAGGCAGGGTCAGCGTACCCACCGTTGGCCGATGAAGCGGCCTGGGCAGCATTGGCGCTCATCACCAGCGTCGGCGCCTCGCGTTCTTGCGAGGGCTGATACGGCATAAAGGCGTCCCAGTTCTCCACCACGGTGGCCACAGGAGTCCAGACCATGCGCCACCCGGGCTTGAGGCACAAGCCCGGCGCACGGGTATCGATGGACTGCAAACGCAAGACCACGACCGCGCCATCCAGCGCAGAAGCGCCATGCGCCAAGCTCAGTTGTCCGTAATATCCATGGGTGTCTGCGCCCATGCCATGCGCGATCGGCACACAGGATCCATCCCGACCCATCAGCCAACCGGCATCCCTCAGGAGACCCTGCGGGCCGCGGCATGACACGCCAGCCGCACCCACGCCGATCTCAGCGGCATGCGCCAACCATGCCCGCACATCGCCCGACCAGTGCGCTGACCGTGCGGCATGGGAGTGCATCAACACAACAAAGTCTTGACCATCCAGGTCAGCAGCGGCCGCCCAGCGCTTCAAGCGGCTGCAGGCATGAAGCCAGGATGGCTCGGACTCGACTGGGGTTGGGTTGGGCAACCACGACACCACCGGCGCAAGGCCAGCGGCTTCTGACTCAATAGGATCAGTACTTAACGTCCTGGTCTGCTCCGTGGCCGATCCCCAGCACAACACCCTCCAGGCCATTGCTGCAGGGGTATCGGACACGAGTGCGCTTTCCCTGCGGCAGCGATGAAGCACCACGTGGTGTGGGATCGCCGGGTGGGGCTGTACCTCGGCCGATAGGCCCAATCGCTCAAGGTGGTCCTGTACGGCTTTCAGCCCTGCATCCAAAGCGTAAGGCTTGGCCTCGACGCTGCTGGCCGTGCTCTGCTCGTGTACCCTCCAGTGGTACAGGACTCTCGGTATGTGCACCACCTGGTCTGCCCGCAGTCGTTCCACGCAGCGCAGGGCCAGGTCATGATCCTGTGACCCCTCGTAGCCCAATCGAAAACCACCCACCTCCAAAACCAAGGTGCGCCGGTACACGCCCAGATGTGAAATCAAGTTCTGGCCGCGCAAGAGGTCAGGGTCGAAGGCGGGCTTGAAGTAGGGCCCAAACCGCCGACCCCTCTCGTCAAGCTTGTCCTCATCGGAATAGAACAGACCGGCTTCGGGGTACTGCCCAATAGCTTGCACCACGCACCACAGCGCCTTCGGTGGCAAGAGGTCATCCTGGTCCATGAGCACCACCCATTGCCCACGGGCGATCTGCAGTGCCGAGTTGCTCGCCGCTGAAATGTGGCCGTTTTGCTCGCGGGTCACCAGTCGAATGCGCGGCTCACGCTGGGCCCAACTCTTGAGGTGGTCAAGCACACCTGAGGCAGACGAGGCATCATCTGCAACGCACAGCTCCCAGTCCGGGTACCACTGGGAGCGAAGGCTCTCAATGGCCGCGTCGAGAAAGGCCAATGGGGGGTTGTAAGTGGGCATCAGAACCGACAGCAAGGGGCGAGCTGGATCGCCCACCGGC
>RGEP01000354.1 GCA_009918225.1 Betaproteobacteria bacterium
GGCGCGCCCAGCGCACGTTCAGGCCCGCTCCCACCTTGGCCAGGTCGAAGATGTGGGTGGGCTGGCCCAGCTCGAACATCACATAGTTGGAGATGTCGACGATGGCGTTGACAGGCCGCTGACCGCACCGAGCCAAGCGCTCCACCATCCAGGCCGGCGTGGCCGCGGCCGGGTTGATGCCGCGAACGATGCGGCCACTGAAACGGCCGCAGAGGTCGGGCGCTTCGATGCGCACCGGCAGTCGGTCGCTCAGCGTGACCGCGGCCTGAGGAACCGCCGGCATGTTCAGCGGCGCCCCAGTCAGGGCTGACACCTCTCGGGCCAGGCCCAAAAGGGAGAGGTGATGCGCCAAGTTGGGCGTGAGCTTGAGGGTGAACAGGGTGTCGTCCAGCCCCAGCACGTCGCGAACGCTGGCGCCTAAGGGTGCGTCTGCGGAGAGCTCCAGCAGCCCAGCATGGTCTTCGCTGAGCTTGAGCTCGCGGGCCGAGCACAGCATGCCGAAGCTTTCCACCCCGCGCAGCTTGCCCACCTTGATCTCAAAGGGCTTGCCGTCTTCGCCCGGCGGCAGCTGCGCGCCCACCAGGGCCAGCGGTACCTTGATGCCCACGCGTGCATTGGGTGCGCCGCACACGATTTGCAGCGGGCCTTCCTTGCTGTGGGGCCCTGCATCCACCTGGCACACCCGCAGGCGGTCGGCATTGGGATGCTGTTCAGCGGTGACGATCTCGGCCACCACGATCTTGGAAAACGGCGGCGCCACCGGCTGGAGTTCTTCGACTTCCAAGCCGGCCATGGTCAGGCGCTCAGCCAGTTCAGCGGTGCTCAAGCTGGGGTTGCACAGCGTGCGCAACCAGGATTCGGGAAATTGCATGGGAGCTCGTGGTGGGCTTCAGTTGAACTGCGACAAGAAGCGCAGGTCACCTTCAAAGAACTGGCGCAGGTCGTCCACGCCATAGCGCAGCATGGTCAGGCGGTCTGGTCCCATGCCGAAGGCAAAACCAATGTAACGCTCGGGGTCCAGTCCAAAGTTGCGCACCACATTCGGGTGCACCTGGCCCGAACCCGCGACCTCCAGCCAGCGACCCTTCAAAGGCCCGCTGGCAAAGGCAATGTCGACTTCGGCTGAAGGCTCGGTGAACGGAAAGAAGCTGGGACGAAACCGAATCTGAAGGTCGTCGGTCTCAAAGAAGGTGCGGAAGAAGTCGGCAAACACCGACTTGAGGTCCTTGAAGCTCACGTTCTCGCCGATCCACAGGCCTTCGCACTGGTGGAACATGGGCGAATGGGTGGCGTCGCTGTCCACGCGGTAGGTGCGCCCCGGGGCGATCACCCGAATCTCGGGCATGGCCTTGCCCGCGGCCAGCAGGGCCTGGTGGCGCTTGACATGCTGCACCGCGTGGCGAACCTGCATGGGACTGGTGTGGGTGCGCAAGAGATAGGGCGAGCCGTCGGCGCTGTTCATGTCGACATAGAAGGTGTCGTGCATGGAGCGGGCCGGGTGGTCGGCTGGCGTGTTCAGCGCGGTGAAATTGAACCAGTCGTTTTCAATCTCGGGGCCATCAGCCACTTCAAAACCCATGGAGCCGAAAATGGCCTCGATGCGTTCGAGCGTGCGCGAGACGGGGTGCAAACCGGCCGAGCCGCGGCGCCGGCCCGGCAGGGTCACGTCCAAGGCTTCCGAGCGCAGCTGCGATTGCAGTTCGGCGTCGGCCAGTGCCTGGCGCCGCGCCTGCAAGGCCGATTCGATCTGCGTCTTGGCCGCGTTGATCTCAGCCCCGCGGGCCTTTTTTTCTTCTACCGGCAGGGCACCCAGCGACTTGAGTGCTTCGGTCACACGGCCGGCTTTGCCCAGGTAACGCGCCTTGGCATTTTCCAGGTCTGCAGGGGTGGCGGCCTGTTGGAATTCTGCGGTGGCCTGGG
>RGEP01000355.1 GCA_009918225.1 Betaproteobacteria bacterium
GCGGCTGACCCAAGCCTCTTCGAGGCGATCGGCGGGCGCGGAAATCGACAAGCCCGCCACCAAGCGGTTTTGGTCGTCGTAAATGCCGGCGGCCATGCAGCGCACCCCCATTTCCAACTCTTCGTTGTCGCGCGCCACGCCTTGTTGGCGCACCTGCGAGAGTTCGCGCTCCAGCTTGGGCAGCTCGGTCAGGCTGTTGCGGGTGTGGCCGGCCAAGCCCGTGCGGGTGGCATAGGCGCGCACCCGGGGGGCGTCGTCTTGCGCCAAAAAGAGCTTGCCCACGGAGGTCAGGTGCAGCGGCGCGCGCCCGCCCACGGCCCGCACCACCTGCATGCCCGAGCGCTCGCTGTAGGTGCGCTCGATGTAGACGATCTCGTCGCCTTGGCGCACCGACAGGTTCACCGGTTGTTGGGTCAGGCGGTGCAGTTCGCGCATCGGGCCGATGGCCACTTCGCGCACATCCAAGCGCGCCTTCACCAGGTTGCCCAGTTCCAACAGGCGCATGCCCAGGCGGTAGCTGCCGGCTTCCGGGCGTTCCACCCAGCGGCCTAGGGTGAGGTCGTTGAGGATGCGGTGGGCCGTTGAGGGGTGCAGGCCGGTGCGCTCGCTGATCAGCTTCAGCGACACCGGGTCTTGGTGCTCGGCCAACAGGTCCAGCAGACTGAACATGCGTTCGAGCACCTGGATGGCCGGTTGTCGGCCTTCGTCGCCGGCTGGCGCAGCAGCGGTGGCGGAAGCAGCAGCGCCAACGGAGGCGGGCGGGACGGGCGTTCGGGACATGTGTCGATTTTGCATCCCGAAAGCCGATGCTGCATCATGAATTGCAGATTTGCTGCGCCGCAGCAACACCGCTGCGCACCGCCCCTTCCAGGGTCGAGGGGTAGGGCCCGGCGATGTAGTCCCCGGCCACCCACAGGCCGCCATGGGCGGCAGCGGCCTGCGGGGCGGGCCGCTGCAGGCCCGGCGCACACACGAAGGTGGCGCGCCGCTCGGCGATGCTGCGCACCGCGCGGGCCGTGGTGGGGTCCGCGCCGGGCAGGCGCAGGGCTTGTTGCAGCACCGCTTGCTCCACGGCCGGCAGGCCCGCCTGCAGCGCCGGGCCGGCGTCGCTGCTGACCAAGCTCAAGCCCCCCGGCCAGGGCAGTCCCACGGCTTGCAGGTCGAAGGCGAACTGCGCAGGCCCATCGTTCAGGCGCACCATGGGGCTGGGCAGGCGCACACCCGGGGCGTGTACCCAGGTGGTGACGATGGGCTCAAAGCGCAGCGCCTGTGCCGCCTGGGCCCAGTGAGGGTCCCAGGGGGCCAACAGCCGCGCGGCTTCAGGGGCGGTGGTGGCCAGCAGCAGCCGGTCAAGCTCGTGGGTGGCCTTGGCCTGCACGCGCCAGCGGCCTTGGCCCAAGGGTTCCAAGGCCTGCACCCGGTCAGCCAGGTGCAGCTGCGCTCCCCCTTCTTCAAGGTGCGCCAAAGCGGGTGTGGGCAACACCCCGCGCAGCGGCCACCGGGGGATCAGCAGGTCCGAGCCGCCCGGCCCGGCAAACAGGCCATCGGCCAAGACGCGCAGGAAGACCTGGGCATCGGCGCCCTGCGCGGGGGTGTTCAGGGCGGCCACACACAGGGGCTCGATCAGCTCGTCCATCACCACGGGCGGCAGCGCGGCACACAGCTGCGCCACGGTCAGCCCCGGCTCACAGGTAAAACTGCGTTGATGCCACCGGGCCAGCAGCCGCAACAGGCGCAGCCGCGCGCCCCAGGGCCAGTGGCTGTGGCCGGCCAGTGCCCGCACAAAAGCCAGCACCGGCGGGCCGCTCGGCAGCTTCAGGCCCTGGCCCTTGGGGTCCAGCAGTTGCAGCGGGCCGCGCCAAAAGGCGGCCTGCACATCCACGCCCAGGCGCTGCATCAGGCCCAGGCTTTCGCGGTAGG
>RGEP01000356.1 GCA_009918225.1 Betaproteobacteria bacterium
ACAAAGGCCCGCACTTCGAATTGCGTCTCATGGCCGGCAGGCTGCGGACCGATCACCCCCAACTTGGCTTGCAGCGCCTTCAAGGCCGCCATGTCGGGCTGCAGTGACAGCACCTGCGCGGCCGAGGGCAACATCAGGGCACACCAGTTGGGCCCGTTGTCCACCCAGTGGTCGGCCACCACGTCATGGGTACGCAAACCCAGGGCTGCGCACAGGGCGTCCCGGTAGCCGACCTCCAGCGGGCCGGATCGACGCAAAGGCGGTGCGGCAAAGGCCAGACGCGATCGATCGCGCCGAATGCGGACCAGTCCCACACCACATTCCCGCACCACGACATCCGGTTGCTGGGGTTGACCCCCCGCCCACAGCCACGCCTGGCAACTGCCCAGTGTGGGATGTCCCGCAAAGGGCAACTCTCCCCCGGGCGTGAAGATTCGTACGCGGTAATCGGCCGCGGGGTCCGAGGGAGACAACAGAAACGTGGTCTCGGACAGATTCGTCCAGCGCGCGAAGGCCGCCAGGGTCTCGTCCGACAACCGGTCCGCGTCATGCACCACGGCCAGTGGATTGCCTCGCAGGGCTTGCGAAGTGAACACGTCAAGCTGGTGGAAACGGTGGGTGTGTCGATGCATCATGGCGGCGAGCACACGGCCGGTGGTTCGAAAGCCCGTATCGGGGGCAAGGGCCCGTCAAACCGTTCGACCTGCACCGCCGCCAACTGACCGCTGCAACCTTGTGCCAGAGAGGACGTGCCGATGTCCTGGGTGAGAACATTCGGGTTGCCGTGCACGCACAAGGGCTGGGCCTGGGACATATCGACAGGGTCGTACCATGCGCCTGTGGGCAGTTGTACCACGCCCACCATCACATCGGGGGTCACCTGCGCGCAGGCCAGGCACGCGCCCCGGTCGTTGAAAAGACGCACGATGTCGCCGTCAGCAATGCCACGGGCTTGGGCATCATCAGGGTGCAAGCGGCACAGCTCGCGCTCGCGGCGCTTGCCGGCAACGCTGTGAGCCCCGAAATCGAATTGGCTGTGCAAGCGCGTGGCAGGCTGGTTGGCCACCAGCTGCAGAGGGTGCTGGGCCGTGAGCGGATCCACAGGTTCCAGCCAGGCGGGGTGCCCTGGGCAATCCGCATAGCCAAACGAGGCAATGCGCTGCGAGCAGATCTGAATCTTGCCGCTGGGGGTTTTGAGGGGGTGTGCCTTGGGGTCGTGACGAAAGGCCCGCAGCACGCCACCGTCGTCCGCTTGCTGGGGTAAACGAAACTCCCCCTGGGCCCAAAACGTGTCGAAATCCGGGGCGTCATGACCTTGCTCGAGCAACTGCGTTCGGGTGCGTTCATACAGGTGGCGCAACCAGCCGCGTGCATCACGCCCTTCAGTGAACGCCTCGCGTTGGCCCAGTCGATCCGCCAGCGCGGTGAAAATATCGTAGTCATTCCGCGCCTGGCCCGCCGGGGGCACCACCCGGTGCATCGCCACCAGCAAGGGGTCGGTGGGCGTGCCGCCGATGTCCTCTCGCTCCAGCGTCATGGTGGCGGGAAACACAATGTCCGCATGGCGCGCGGTGGCCGTCCATGAAATTTCATTCACGATGAACGTGTCCAGCTGACAAAAGGCGTCACGCAGGCGTCGCAGGTCCTGGTGGTGATGGAAGGGATTGCCCCCAGCCCAGTACGCCAGCTTGATATGCGGGTAGACGTGGCGGGCACCGTCGTAATCAAATGGCTCACCCGGATGCAACAACATGTCGGCTATGCGCGCCACTGGAATGAACGCCTTGACCCCGTTGCGTCCTTGCGGCAACGCCGTCACGCCCACGGTGTTGTAGCGATGACCATAGTGCGCCAGCGAGCCCAGCGCGTAGTTGTAGCCAGCACCGGGCAA
>RGEP01000357.1 GCA_009918225.1 Betaproteobacteria bacterium
TCCGAGATCTACACCTTCTCCATCAACCCCAGAGCCGTGGAGAAACCGGGCTCCGCCGGCAAGGCAGGGTTGAACACGCGGCTTCGAGTGGTGCGCCTGAGCGCGTCAGGGCCCCATGATCTCGCAGCACCGATGGAAGAGGGCCAGATCATCGCGGACCTGAACAGCGACGAGGCCTTCGAGGGCTACCACTTGCGTCCCGATGCGAACACTAAAAGCCTGCGTGAGGGCTGGTATTTCACCGGTGACACCGGCTATGTCGACCAGGAAGGCGACCTCTTCGTGACCGGACGCGTGGACGACATGATCATCAGCGGCGGCGAAAACATTTCGCCGGTGGACATCGAATCGGTGCTGTCCCTGCATCCCGCCGTGGACGAGGTGGCCGTGGCTGGCCTGAAAGATGAACGCTGGGGCCAGCGCGTCGTGGCCTTCATCAAACCCCGCAAGCCCGTCTCAGACCAGGAACTCGATCTTCACTGCCGCCACAGCGACTTGGTGAACTTCAAGCGACCCCGCGAGTACATCTTCGTCAAAGAGATTCCCAAGAGCCCCGTCGGCAAGATCCTGCGGCGCAAGCTGCAGGCCGGCGAATACGAGCCCGCGGCCGATCCACTCCCCTGTGCCCAACTGACATGAACCTCAAAGACCTCCATCACCCCGCCGCCACCCTGCCCCCGGACCTCGACGGCTTTCGCGTCGAGATCAGCCACGAGGGACAACGAGCCGACATCATCCTGTGCCGACCGCCTTTCAACATCGTCAAGATGGGTCAGCGCGATCAACTGCGCGTGACATTCGAGGCGCTCGACGCCAACCCCATGGTTCGGGTCATCGTGCTCCGCGCCGAAGGCGAACACTTCTCCAGCGGCGGCGATATCAAGGGCTTCATGGAAGCCACGCCGGAGCATGTTTCCAAGCTCGCCTGGAACATGGCCGCACCGGCACGCTGCAGCAAGCCGGTGATTGCCGCTGCCAGGGGCTACTGCTTCGGCGTAGGGTTTGAGATCTCGCTGGCCTGCGATTTCCGCCTCGTCACCCCAACGACGCTGTACGCGCTGCCCGAGCAAAAGCTAGGACAGATTCCAGGTTCCGGCGGCTCAGCCCGACTGCAGAAGATGGTCGGCATCACCCGTACCAAGGACATCGTCATGCGGTCGCGCCGCATCAGCGGCCCCCAGGCGCATGACTGGGGCGTGGCCACCGACTGCGTTCCCGATGAGGAGCTGGAATCTGCTACCGACGCACTGGTCGACGAATTGCTGGCGTTCTCACCCATCGCGCAGAGAACGGCCAAGAAGCTTTTGAACGACACCGAAGACTCCACGCTTTCGATTGCCATCGAATTGGAAGGGCACTGCTATTCGCGCCTGCGCAGTTCCCTGGATTTCAAGGAGGGCGTTGAAGCCTTCCACAGCAAGCGCAAACCCAACTTCACCGGTCAATAAAGAGGAGACAGACATGAACTTCAAGCTTTCAAATCTGATGAAAGCCGCCGCTGCGGCAGCCGGCATGCTCGCCAGCGCCACGGTCTTTTCTCAAACCGGCCCCATCAAGATCGGCGTGGTCACCCCATTGAGCGGAACCTATGCCGGCATTGGCCAGCAGGTGAAGTGGGGACTGGACTTGGCGGCCGCGCAGATCAACGCCGCTGGCGGCGTGATGGGCCGCAAGCTCGAGTTGATCTACGAAGACGAGGAGGCCAACCCGGCCGTGGCAGTGCAGAAGGCCGAAAAGCTCCTGCAGGTTTCCAAGGTGGACTTCCTCACCGGTACCGTCAACTCCGGCTCTACCCTGGCCGTGGGACAGGTGGCCGAGCGCAATGGTCGTCTGATCGCCACGACCGTTTCATTTGCCGAC
>RGEP01000358.1 GCA_009918225.1 Betaproteobacteria bacterium
CACGTATCCTCAAAATGCTGGAATCGCCATTTTGGTCCCGATCGTGACGCACCGTCTGCACCTGTACCTGAACCTCATCCGCTGGGACCGCCCCGCGGGCTGGCTGCTGCTGCTGTGGCCCACGCTGAGCGCGCTGTGGATCGCCGCGCAAGGCTTTCCAGGCTGGCACCTGCTGGCGGTGTTCGTGCTGGGCACCATCCTCATGCGCAGCGCGGGCTGCTGCGTCAACGACGTGGCCGACCGCGACTTCGATCGGCACGTCAAGCGCACGGCACAGCGCCCCGTGACCAGCGGCGCGGTGTCGGTCAAAGAGGCGCTGCTGCTGGGTGCGGGCCTGGCCCTGGCCGCCTTCGCCCTGGCCCTCACCACCAACCCCGCCACCATCGCGCTGTGTGCGCCGGCCCTGGCCATCACCGTGCTCTACCCCTATGCCAAGCGGGTGCTGCGCATGCCGCAAGCAGTGCTGGGTGTGGCCTTCAGCTTTGGCATTCCCATGGCCTTTGCCGCGGCCACGGGCAGCGCCGAATGGTCTTGGGCTGCGCTGGCTGACGCCGTGCCGTGGCAGGCGTGGGCCCTGTTGGCCTCCAACCTGTTCTGGGTCTTGGCCTATGACACCGAATACGCCATGGTCGACCGCGACGACGACCTGTTGATCGGCATGAAGACCTCGGCCATCACCCTGGGCCGGTCGACCTGGCCTTGCGCTGATGCTGGGGCGCCTGCACCAGGGCGCCCAGCCACACAAGCACTCGGCCCCTCAGGCGCCGAAGGCATCCCCCAATTCGCGGGCACGCGTCTGTGCGGCGAGCAGCGCACGCACAAACGCATCCTTGACCCCATCGGCGTCCAATGAGGTGATGGCCGCATGGGTGGTGCCGCCCTTGGACGTGACCTGCGCCCGCAGTTGCGCCGGCGACAAGGGGGATTGCTGGGCCAAGAGCGCTGCGCCCAGTACCGTCTGGATGGCCATCTCCTGGGCCTGGGCAGCGCCCAGCCCCATCTGCTGGGCCGCGTCCACCATGGCTTCAATCAAGTAAAAGCCATACGCGGGGCCTGAACCGGACAGCGCCGTCACCGCGTCCAGGTCGGCCTCCTGGGCCACCCACAGGCTGCGGCCCGTGGGCTTGAACAGGCGCTCCACCAACCGTTGCTGCGCCGGCGTAACCCCCGGGCGCGCATACAGGCCCGCCATGCCCTGTCCGATCAGGGCCGGCGTGTTGGGCATGGCCCTCACGATGCGCGCACTGCCGGTGGCCGCTTCAATGCCCGCACAGCGGATGCCGGCCATCACGCTGAGCTGCAGGGCCTGGCCCACGAAGGGCGCACAGGGCGCCGCTGCCTCGACAAACAACTGCGGCTTCACCGCCCACACGACCACCGAGGCCTGCTGCAGGGCCGCATCGGCCGCCGCCTGCGCTTGCACGCCAAACCGCTCCAACAGCACCTGGCGTTGGGCCTCCACGGGCTCCACCACCCGGATGGAAGCCGCCGGGGTACCGCTGCCCACCAGCCCCCCGATCAGGGCGCTGGCCATGTGGCCCCCGCCCACGAAGGCAATGGTGGGGAAGGAGTCGGTGGGCTGGTCTGCGCTGCTCATGGCTTGAGTTTAGGCGGGGGCGATCGGCACGTCTCATGAGCAGACCGCGTCATGGCCATGCACAAAACGCATCACACGCCTTCCACCGGCGCCGCGCGGCCTCTACAGTGCAGCCCAAGCCCAGCAGACACCCTGGTGTGACGCCCCACAAGGGAGGCTGTGGGGCGTAGGCCTCGGCCCACGCTTCGATGGCGGCGTTGTCGGTGAGGACCGTGCCGTCTTCCAGGCGCAGGG
>RGEP01000359.1 GCA_009918225.1 Betaproteobacteria bacterium
GTTGTTGTCAATCCAGGCCTGGGCTTTGGCGTCGCCCAGCGACGCGGCGCGTCCCATGAGGCGGGTGGCCTCGGACAGGTCGACGTCTGTGCCATTGCCCGCCTCGTGGAGGAGGGCCAGTTCACGCAAGCCGATCGCGTTGTCCTGGTTGGCGGCTTGCCTTAACCAGTACAGGGCGATGTCAGTGTTTTCTTGCACGCCGTGTCCGTACACAAAGAGCATGCCCAGGTAGGCCTGCGCATCTGCGTTGCCTTCGTTGGCCGCCTTTTTCAGCCACTTGGCACCGGCGGGAATGTCCTGCTCAACGCCCTCGCCCCACAGGTAGGCCATGCCGAGCTTGAAGACCCCCTTGGTAATTCCCTTCTCGGCCGCCAGTTGGTAGCATTTGAAGGCCTGCACGGGGTCTTGCGTTGTGCCGTCGCCGTTTTCGTAGGTGAGGCCCAACAGGTAGGTGCCCCAGGCGTCGCCTTGCAGGCTGGCCAGGTGAAACAGGTTGTGGGCTTTTTCATGGTCGGTCGCCACAATGTCACCCCGGATATAGGCAATGCCCAGTTCGGTTTGGCACTCGGGCACGCCTAGGTCGGTGCCCTTCTTGAGCCACATCAGCGCTTCGTTGTCTTGCACCTGCGGGCCACGTTGATTCACCAGGGCTTGTGCCAAGTGGTTCATGGCGGGTCGGTGTCCTTGCTGGGCGGCCGCCCTGAGCCATTGCACCCCTTCGAGTTGCTCCTCCGGAGATTTGCCACACCAGGTCAGGTGATTGCCCAGCACAGATTGCCCATAGGCTTCTCCCAGCATGGCGCCTCGCTTGAGGTACATGCGTCCGGTTTCTTCGTCTTCTTCCAGCAGGTAACGCCCCAGCGCAGCGCAGGCCATTTCGTACCCCAGGGAGGCCGACTTCTTGAGCCAGTAGGTGGACACCTCGGAATCCCGGGTGCAGCCGTGATAGCCGTTTCGGTAAATCAGGCCCAGGTGCATGCAGGAATAGCTCTCACCCTTCTCCGCAGCCCGTTTGAGAAGATCGACCCAGGTCTGTGCATCGTCACCCTCTTTCACCTGCTTCAGTCGGTGATACGCCAGGCTGTACATGGCGTATGCGTCGCCACTGGTGGCCCCCAACTCAAGGTGGTAGTCGTAATGGGCCTTGTCCTCATCGGCCCAGAAGCAGTGTGCGGACAGGTCGCCCATCTCTTCGGCCGCCTTCTTGAACAGCTCGATAGCAAGCTGCGGGTCTTGTTTGGCGGTGTGGCGCCCCACGGTGATGAGGCACCTGGACGAACCTGCCTCTGCACCTTGTCGATACCAGCTCAAGCCCCGCTCGGTGTCAACCGCCACCCCATACCCCAGCCGGTACCAGCGCCCCAGATGAAACATGGCAAATTCATTGCCTTGTGCGGCCAATTCTTCCAAAGCCGCCACAGCCTTGCCAAACTGACGCGGGGCGTTTTGTTCAGACCAATAGCTGTCCGCCAGCTGATACGCGAACTCCTGTTCGGCCGGACGGCTGTGGGTGTGACGGATGTAGTCGAGGTAATCGTGCGGGTTGCAACTGTCCTCGATAAAGTACCAGACGAGCTGGTCGAGCTCCTGGTCTGACGTGACTTCGTACATGCTGACCTCCTGAGATGTCAGCGTAACTGTCGGCAGGCTCAAGGCGTGAGCCCGCCCAACAAAATCAGTTGTACGACTCGTATTTATTCAGGGCCAGGCGGATGGCCTTTTGCACGCTCTCGCGCAGACGGGGCGGTCCCAGCACCACCACCTCGGGGCCGTGCTTGAGGATGTCCCCCAGCAATTCCCGCTCGTCGCTGAACGGCACCTCCAGCACATA
>RGEP01000360.1 GCA_009918225.1 Betaproteobacteria bacterium
GTCATGCTCAATGGCCTCAAGCAAGGGGGCTGTGCGGCTGGCCACAATGGCGCAGCCCACGCTCATGGCTTCCAGCAGGCTCCAGCTCAACACAAACGGGTAGGTGAGGTACACGTGCACGGTGGACAGCTGCAGCAGGGGCACAAACTGTTCATAGGGCAGATTGCCCAGGAAGTGCACCCGGCTCCACTGCTCATCTGAAATCTGGGGGCGAACCTCGTCGATGAAGTGCTGTCGCCAGGTGCTGCCGTCTTGGGGCCGGGCGCCGTAGCTCACATCAGACCCCCCCACCACCATGAAGCGCGCCTCGGGGTTTTCGCGAAGCATGGTGGGCAAGGCGCGCATGAAGGTGTGATACCCGCGGTACGGCTCCAGGTTGCGGTTGACGAAGGTCACCACCGGGTTGGCACGGGTCAGTTCAATGGGCTGGCCCTGCTGGGATTTCAGCTGCAAGCTCACGCCCGGGTTGGGTGCCAGTGCGGCGGTGTCGATCCCGTCGTGAATCACGGAAATGCGGCTGCGAAAAGGCTCGGGGAAGGTGCTGGCTTGCCAATGGGTGGGGCTGATGCCCGCATCTGCAATCTCGAAGTGCAGCAGGTTGTTGAGATTTTTTAAACGCAAGCGGCAAGCATCGCCCTGTGGGTCAGCCGGCGGGAATTCAGGGTCGAAGCCGGTGTCTGCCCCCTCGCTGCGGTAGAAGAATTCACAGTAGATGCCCAGCCGCGCCTTGGGCCACACCTCCTTCAGAAACAGGCTTTCGCCCCAGCCGGGGTGGGCCACGATGACATCGGGCACGAAGCCCGCATCACGCAGCTTGATGGCCTCGCGAAAGCAGGCCTCACCGCGAATGGTCTTGGTTTCCAGCCCTGCGTGTACTACCACCCCGAGGCCTACACCACCTCGGGCCCCAAACTGATGGGCCGCAATGCGGCCGGTGAATCCTTCCTGCGCGGCTACTTGCAACACGGAAGGCCCCAAGCCTGGTGGGCGCAGGTCACCCAGGAAGCGCACGCCCAACACTTTGCGGCCACGGCGCGGGCCGCAGGGCGGACAGAACCCGTGCAATCGGTGACCAAGGCCAACCTGGGTGCCTTGGCCCAATCGGGCTTGCTGTACCTGCCCGGCCCTGGCCTGGCGGAACACGCGCGCCACCGGGCCCTGGCAGGCGGTGCCGCCGGGCACCGCGCTTGGTCCTTGTGTGGCATCACCCACACCACCAGCAGCGCAGGCGCCATGGACGCTTTGGTGCAGCTGGTGACAGAGCCGATTCAAACCTGGGACGCCCTCATTTGCACCAGCACCGCCGTCAAGGCGCATGTGGAGCACATGCTTCAGGCGCGGGTAGACGAGTTGCAGCAACGCCTGGGCATCACCCGCGTGGTCTTGCCCATGATGCCGGTCATTCCCCTGGGGGTACACACCCAAGACTTCCAGGTGAGCGCCGCACAGCGAGCAGCCGCCCGGCAAAGCATCGGCGCCGAACCGGATGCCCTGGTGGTGCTGTTCATGGGGCGGCTGTCCTTTCATGCCAAGGCCCACCCACTGGCCATGTACCAAGCCCTGGAACGGGCCGCGGCCCGGACCGGCAAACCCGTGGTGTTGGTGGAATGCGGCTGGCACGCCAACGACTTCATCAAGAAGGCCTATGCCGACGCGGCCGCTGCCGCCTGCCCCAGCGTGCGGGTGGTGACCCTGGACGGGCGGGCAGCCGAGCAACGCAACCAGGCTTGGGCCTGCGCCGACGTGTTCTGCAGCCTGTCTGACAACATCCAGGAAACCTTTGGCATCACGCCGATCGAGGCCATGGCCGCAGGCCTGCCGGTGGTGGTGT